>JAOZLN010000301.1 GCA_029934845.1 Candidatus Sabulitectum sp. | reverse complement strand
ACAGTGCCTGGACGAACTTTCCTCCGGCAACTCGCTGAATAACTGAAAGGATACCACTTGCAGAAATACAGGGACCTGGCAGAAAAGACAGTTGCAGCCACCGAGGCCGATTTCGCAGAGATCAGACTTTCACAGACCTCAAGAACAACAGTGGTGCAGGCAGGCCTTACCCACATGAATACCGGGCCGGTTGAACAGTTCACAGGCACTGCCAGGGTGTTCATTTCCGGCAGGTGGGGTATGTGTGAGTTCAGTTCTCCTGAACAGATGCATGCCGCCCAGGAAAAAGCTGCTGCACTGGCATTGCAGAGCAGCTCAGACGCTGTTCCGTTCCCAACCCTTCCCCCGGCCTGCCGGGACACTTTCAGTGATGATTCCAGGGGTGTTCCTCTTTCAGATGTACCTCTGCGGGAAAAGGCATTCCTTTGCAGACATTACTGCGATCTTCTTGGGGCATCTCTTTCTTCCGGATCTGCCAGAGTTACCTACGAGGAAATAATCAGAGACCGGGTTATTGTTAATTCCAGCGGCACCAGCGTGAGGGAAATTGAGAACCTGGGGTCCATGAAAACACAACTGGTACTGCCCGGTGGGCTTATTGCCAGTGAAGAAATGGCTCTGCGGGGTTCATTCGGCCGATTCAAAGGCAGAGAGAAACTGCTTGATGAAATGGTCAGGAATCTTTTGCTTCGGGAAACAACAACCTGCATAGCTCCAGGAGAAACCAGGGTTATCCTTGACCCTGAACTCACCGGAATATTGATTCACGAGGCCTTTGGCCACCTGATAGAAGCAGATTTTCTGGAAGACAATCCAGCCGTTGCTTATCTTCTTCGACCTGGTTTAACAATTGGATCGGAATGTGTTAATATCGTTGATAACTCACTTCTGATGGATCAGCCTGGAAGCATGAACTGGGATGACGAAGGTACGCCAGGCTCGAAGACTCAACTTGTTTCCTCTGGTAAGATCGTCAGCTGGCTGCACACAATGGAAACGTCAGCAAGAGGTAAAACCAGACCGACAGGCAATGCCAGAATATCTGACCCGGGCAGATTACCGGAAGCCAGAATGACATGTACTTATATGGAGGCTGGAACAACACCACTGGACAATCTCAAACTGCATCTTGATGACGGGCTCTACCTGAAGGGATTCATGGGAGGAGCAACAGATATGGACAGATTCAGTATTGCAGTGCAGGAAGCCTGGACAGTAAGAAATGGAGTAATACACAAACCGGTTACACCTGTTGTTTTAGCCGGTAAGGTAACAGATGTACTGGGATCGATCTTAGACACAGGTGATGATCTGAAATTGTCAGGCAGCCTTTCCGGATGTTCAAGAAGAGGAGGAAGTGCAATTCCAGTTACCTATGGAGGACCGCATATTCTAATTTCCGGAATGCAGGTGAGCTGATGAAAGAAGTGTTCATGACCGGCTCTGAAATACTGGTCGCCTGCGAGAAGGTATCCACCCAGGCAGAAGTTACAGGTATTAACCGCAGATACAAAAGCTTCCAGTTCAGTCCGGGAAAGAGTATTCCCGGTATCGGTGAAAGAACCGGCTGGGGTCTAAGAATGACAAGGAACGGCAAACTGGGAGTTTCCGGAGAATGGGGCATAATTAATCCATTCCGTCTTGTGGACAAAACCATCAGCAGCTGTCGATACGGACCCGACACTCTTTTCAACTTTCCCGAAGAATCCCCAGCATCTGAAGTTCCTGCAGCAAACAATCTGGAAGCAATAACCCATGAATCAGTTCATGACTACCTGAATACTCTTCAAAACAAAATAAAGGAAACTCATCCACTGGCGAATTTATCAGCAAGAATACAGTGGGGCGAGGATTCATTTGCTGTACTGAATTCATGCGGACTTCTAGGATCCTATTCCAAAGCTGTGGTTTCCTCCAGCTTTTCTGTAACAATTCCAACAGACAATGGTCTTCTGCAATCCGGATATTTTTTGAGAACCACTGATTCCCTGCCGGTAATGAGTTTCGTACTGGATATGCTGGTACTGCCGGATTACCGAAAGGATTTGATCTCAACAGGCATTGCAGGGCGAAAGAATGTTGTATTTTCTCCTGTTGCATTCTCTATGCTTCTGCAGGCGGTAAGAACAGGAGTAAGCGGAAAACTTCTTTTAGAAGGTGCGTCACCCCTGGCTGCCATGGAAGGAAAACAGGTTCTGGGAAAATCACTCACTGTCAGGGATCTTCCCCACCTTAACAGCTGCGCGGCATCAGTGCCTTTTGACAGCGAAGGAATACCAACGCAAGACAAAACCCTCTTTGAGGAAGGCGTCTTTACCGGCTTCCTTCATGACCTGAGATCGGCTGCTCAGTGCAATACAGTATCCACCGGCAGCAGCGGAAGAAATCTTGGAGAACACTCAAGGCCCGTCTGCACCAATTTAACCGTTGATCCATCAACGAACGGATCGGTAAACACCCTTTCAGAAACAGGCTCCGGTATTCTTGTAACCAGTATTCTTTCAGCAGGTGGAGGTAACGCAGCCTCAGGCAGTTTCATGTTTGACTGCGGCAGAACCTATGTATTCAGAAGAGGAGAAATACAGGGGTTCTACCACGGGTGTGTTCTTTCGGGAAATGTTTACGATGTTCTGTCTAAAGTAAATGCCGTTGGCAGCAGACAGTACAGAGTTGGAACAGACCTACTGCCCTTTATCTCGCTGAACGACATCTCTGTCAGATGAGGAATCACTGGTTGTAAGCATTTTTTTAAGGGAGGCAGGGGTTACTCCGTAGATCGGGAAAGAAATACCAAAAGCAATTGCTTCGCCTATTGTGATCCAGAGTCTTGCCACAATGGCAGTCAGCTCTGCAAGCCCTGGTTCACAACCTGGCATAATAAGATGCACAAGCCATACTGTTGTAAGCTCCCTGGCACCAAGCCCGCCCGGAGCGAAGATTGCAAGATAACCAATACCCATTGCTGCCGGGTAAACAAATATTCCCGGAAAGAATGGCAGATTCAGTCCAAACGAAAGACACATCAACCAGTATGCCCCGCCAAGCAAAAGAAAAACGGCAACATAAACAGGTAAAATACGCAGCATTTCAGAAAAACTGTACAGACGAGGAGCGTAGCTGGATTTCATAACTCTGGCAATAAGTCCGGTAAACCTTCGAAACAATAACGGATGAATTGATGCAAGAAGAACCATGGAAAGACCCACAGCAATTGCCATGCCCGTACCCACTCCCATGCCGGAATTCTCAGCAGTCAAGGGAATAAGCGGCAGCGTAGTGATCAGGCAACCGAGTACGATAAATACTGTCTCAAGAATAAGACCCTGCGCAGTTTGACCAGTCGAAAGCCCACTGCTGCGGCTCAGAGAATATTTTCCCATTGCAGCCCACACCTTACCCGGAACATACTTTCCGACCTGAGAGAGGAAGTGAAT
>JAOZLN010000300.1 GCA_029934845.1 Candidatus Sabulitectum sp. | reverse complement strand
TGTTGGAAACTATCAGGAGAAAAACAGCATGAACAGTTGGAAATATCTGTGAATTATGGTATGTTTCGTTGATGTTTTTAACCCCCCTATCTGTAGTTTGAATTCAAACATAGCAAGAGGATTGATATGAAAATTCTGGTTATCAATAGCGGAAGTTCATCAATTAAATTCCAGATTATCGATCAGGATACCGAACAAGTGGTTGCCTCAGGATTACTCGAGCGTATAGGTATGAGCGAAGGCCGGATGAAGTACAAAAGTAATGGCAGTAAAACTGTTATAGACAAGCCTATTCCCGATCACGAGACTGGCCTTGATATGGTTCTTTCCACCATTATAGATCCGAAGATCGGTGCGTTGAAATCACTCGAAGAGATCGGTGCCTGCGGGCACAGAGTTGTTCACGGAGGAGAGAAGTTTACAAGTTCAGTTCTTATAGATGACGAGGTATTGCGTGGCCTTGAGGAAGTCAGTGACATGGCTCCTCTGCATAATCCCGCAAATATTATGGGGATAAAGGCTGCAATTAAGAAGCTTCCAGGCGTTCCCAATGTGGCGGTATTCGATACTGCATTCCATCAGACCATGCCCCAGGTAAATTACATGTATGCTCTCCCGTACAAGCTTTACGAGGATTATGGTATGCGTCGCTACGGGTTCCACGGAACCAGTCATCAGTTCGTTGCCCAGCGAACAGCGGAGATTCTTGGAAAGCCAATTGAAGAGCTGAACATTATCACCTGTCATCTTGGCAATGGATGTTCCATTACTGCGGTAAAGGGTGGAAAATCAATAGACACAAGTCTTGGATACGGAACATTCTGCGGCCTTGTAATGGGAACAAGATCCGGTGATGTTGACCCTGCTATCCTTTTTGATCTCATGGAGAACAAAGGCTGGAGTCTTGAGCAGATCAAGACCATGGTCTACAAGGAAAGCGGTCTTCTTGGCCTCAGTGAGATATCCATGGACATGAGAGATATCGAAGAGAAAATGTTCGCAGGCAACCAGAGAGCAAAACTCACATTCGATATATTTGCGGATCGAGTGAAAAAGTACATCGGTTCTTACGCTGCAACCCTTGGAACTCTTGATGCTATTGTATTCACTGCGGGTATTGGTGAGAACGGCTGGGAACTTCGAGAGCAGATCTGTGATAATATGGATGTCTTCGGTATCAAGCTGGATCTGGAAGCAAATCAGATAAAGGGAGTAGAGCGAGTGATCTCTGCCCCTGACAGCGAGGTTGCCGTACTTCTTGTTCCAACCAACGAAGAGCTTATGATTGCCAGAGAGACCGTTCGTCTGGCCACATAGTATTTATTCAAAACAGGGGAGGTTGATCTTATGAATCTTATTCTTATGCTCAGCCTCTCTCTTTTTGCTTCTGTGCCTCAGTACGATATTACCTGTGATCCCGATCACTTCCAGATGATGATGCAGAACTGGGAAGAAGAGATAACAATCTCTTGTACTGTGGAACACCTTGGAATAGTTTACGAGAACTGCACCATGCGTATAAGAGGGGACAGCTCAAGAGAGTTCAGGAAAAAATCCTACAGGGTGGAATTTCCTCCTGACCAGCCCTTGGACGGCAGAACAGCCTGGAATTTCAACGCAGATTTTCTGGACCACTCTTACACAAAGTCCTGGCTTTTTTCAAGAGTTCTCTCTGATATGGGTTTTCCATGCTTTCAGGTTTCTCATGCAAATCTCTCGGTGAACGGTGACAACAGAGGCTTGTTCATTCTGCTTGAACCTGTGAACAAGGCATTTCTTGCCAGGAACAATTTTAATATTGAAGGAAATCTTTACAAGGCCCAGGTGGACGGTTCATGTGCCAATATCTACGACGATATTGATTCTGTATGGTCTAAGAAAACCAATGAATCAGCAGGCATGAATGATCTGATCGAGCTTATAGAGAATACAGAATACACAACACCTGATAACTTCCAGGAATTTATGGACTCCACGTTTACCATGTACGGTTCTTACGGGTTGATCAGGTTACTGGCTATAAATGCTGCATTTGCCAACAACAGTACTTATTACCATAACTACTATCTGTACAACGATGTGGAAGGCACAGGCGTATGGGCTATGCTTCCATGGGATGTGGACAAGATACTGTATGACAATCTGGGGATCGGCTACGGTTTGTGCACCACAAGAAACTGGTTCGATAACCCGCTGCATGCCAGAACTCTGGTTGTGCCAGAATTCCGGGATGCCTTTATTGATTCTGTGGAAACAATCTATGACAGCTTCCTTACTGAAGAGAAACTTCAGTTCTGGACAGATTCTCTGAAAGCAGTTCTGGAGCAGTCTGTATCTCAAGACAATTATGACACTACAAATGTGGCAGGATTTCATGCGGCTTCTGATACGCTCATCGCGCACATGATCCACAGAAGAACTGATCTTCAGTGGCAGTTTCAGTACAGGTATTATCCATTCAGATCATTGCGCTCTGACACTGTTTCCACCGGTGATCTTACGATAAGATGGCATCCCACAGAAGACCCTCTTGGCTCACCTGCTGTGTATTCTGTCATAGTAAGAGACAGCCTGGGGCCATATACGCAGGAGATCTTCCGCATTGAGGGGCTTACCGATACAACATACACAATCTCCGGTCTTGATCCGGGCGAGTATTACTGGGTGGTAGAGACAGATGCCCAGGCCGGATGGCGAATTACCGAGGCAACTCCCAGATACAATCCATTTGTCGTTACCGAACCCACCACACTTTCCGGTACCCTTGGGCAGAACACTGTTCTGTACTCTGTTCTTTCCCCGTATATGATTCAGGGGGAAGTAACCATCCCGCACGACGGTACAATGACCATTCAACCGGGTGTTACAATACTTATGGAGCAGGACGGGGCGATAAATTGTTTCGGAGAGCTTAACTCCACCGGCAGTGAAGGTGATTCTGTTTTCTTCATGGCCGAGAACTCTGCAGTGGGATGGCGGGGAATAAGAGTGTACGGTGGTTCAGTTTCTATGCAGTATACATCTGTTACCGGCTCCAGAGGATACTCCTTAACACCGGGTACAGATTTTGCTGCACTGTCTGGCCATTCCTCAACAGTTCTGCTTCAGAATTCCTCATTCAGGAACAACTGGAGCTGTGTTAAACTTATTGGTGGTAATGCCAGTATAGATAGTTGCCGGTTCATTAACAACAGAGGAGAGCTTTTCTTCATTCAGGATGGAGAGAGTGCAAGTATCACAAATTCTGATTTCATAAATCTTTATGACCCTGTGGCGTCCAGCATGGATGGTATCGAATTTCATCTGTGCACAAACGGACAGTTTCTGGTTGATGGATGTACTGTTGAAGATATTGATGGAGATTGCATAGATATGAATGCCTCTTCTGTTACCATACAGAACACTTTTCTTGCAAGCTCTACAGACAAAGGGTTTTCCATA
>JAOZLN010000050.1 GCA_029934845.1 Candidatus Sabulitectum sp. | reverse complement strand
CCAGGGTCAACAGTGAAAACCTCGGTACCGGTGCAGCCCATTGCTCTGCCCTGGTGATCACTGTACTGAAGAAGAAAAAGATTGGGATGAGCAAGATGCATAACTCCGGAAGCATCTTCAGAATCAAGAGTTAGAGCCCAGTAATCCGTTTGCGTAAACGATCCGGTGAGATATACTGCGTTTTCAAGCCGACTGGAAAGCGGTTGGAGCAGCGAAGTTCCAGCAAGAATAAGAAACAATAAAGAGTTCATTACAGCCCTTCTTATTAAAGAGACGAAGCAAACACAGCATCACTGCCAACAATAACAAGAACATCATACCCACTGGCCACTGCACCGATCAGCTCATCTCCAGGCCTGCAGGCAATAGTCTCCGGGCGGGAAAGCCATCTGCCCAGTGAGTCCGCAACCAATTCTGCAACCTGATCCTGCCCCTGATCGTAAAAGACAACGGTAAGAGCCGGGGCCTGCTCATCTGTAATTTCGGTAACCCCCGCTCCCATGGTTCTGATGGCCCCTGCAACTGAGAGAATGCTGGAATTAACTGCAGGTCTTCCAACCACTGCAATACGAGCAGAGATGTGCGAATCGACTGATGAGTGTTCCTGCAGTTCTTCGCCGGAAAGATCGCTTTCCAGCCTTCTTACAGCCAGTCTGGCATCAGAAGCAAGGGGAGAATCTGGATACCTGTATATAACTCCGTTAAATTCATCGAGAGCTGCGGTCAACCTTCCTCTGTAGTAAAGCTGGCTGGCTCTGGTAAACTGCTCAAGGGCACTTTCCGGGGAAGCAAGACCCTCCGAGTCCAGCATTTCGCTACTGCCGCATCCCGGAACCAGGGTCAGAAGGGTAATCAGCAGAATAAATTCATATCTAAGGTTCATCAACTACTTCCTCCTGTACAGGTTTTACAAGAACATCTCTGGGCTTACTGCCCAGGTGGGGTCCCACAACCCCCAGTTGCTCCAGCATGTCAATCAGTTTCCCCGCCCTGCCGTATCCAACCCTGAATTTTCGCTGAATCATTGAAACAGAGGCTCTCTGCTGTTCAATAATCACCCTCTTTACCTCTTCAAGAATAGGATCATCAAAATTTAGTACACCAGGGTCGTATAAGTTCCCGTGTTCATCATCAGGCGGCTCGTATTCGAAAGGAAGCTCCGGCTGTTCTTTCCAGAAATCCACAAGAGCTTTTGTCTCCGAGGTGGAAATAAACGAACCGTGAACACGAATAGGCTCGGGAGATGCTGCAGGCACAAAAAGCATGTCTCCTTTGCCAAGAAGCTTTTCTGCTCCGTTCATGTCCAGGATTGTTCGACTGTCTGTTTTCGAACCTACGTTAAAAGCAATGCGGGAGGGGAAATTTGCTTTTATCATTCCGGTGATCACATCAACAGACGGGCGCTGAGTGGCAATAACAAGATGAATACCAACAGCCCTTGCCATCTGGGCAAGCCTTGCAATGGCAGGCTCTACATCCCGTGCAGAGACCATCATAAGGTCAGCAAGCTCATCGATAACAACAACTATATACGGAAGACAATCCTCGGACTGGTCCGGCCCGAACATTTTGTTGTACTCTGCTATGGAACGAACACCGGTTCTGGCAAGAAGAGCATATCTCTCTTCCATTTCCTTAACAAGCGCTTCCAGCAGAAACCTGGCTTTAGAAGTTTGTACAACAACAGGAGCCCAGAGATGAGGGATCCCCTTGTATGCGGAAAGTTCCAGCATCTTCGGATCGATCATTGCCAGTTTAACCTGATAAGGGCTTCTGGTAAGAAGAATTGTGGAAATAATGGCATGCACGCATACACTTTTTCCGCTGCCGGTGGCTCCGGCAATCAGAAGATGCGGCATCTTTGTAAGATCAACTATGAATGACTGTCCCTCCAGCCTTTTTCCAAGAGCAACTGGAATTATCTCGTCTTTGAATTTTGAAATGATCTCTCGGAGGTATACGGTTTCCGGATGTCTGTTGGGCACCTCTATACCCACAGCCCCCTTTCCGGGTATCGGAGCCAGTATCCTTATTCTTTTTGCGGCAAGAGCAAGCGCCAGGTCATCTGATAGACTCAATATCCTGTTGATCTTTACGCCCACTCCGGGGGTAAGCTCATACCTGGTCAGAACCGGCCCTGAGCGTGAGTCTGCAACCGTGCACTCTACTCCGAAATCAGCAAGTTTACTTACAAGAAGCTTTGCTCTTTCATCTATTTCCGCAGAGCTCTGCCCCCGTCTCTCTCCATCTGCAGGAAGACTTAGGAAATCAGCTCCTGGAAGATCGTACTGATCTCCTGTAATAAAATCGCTGCTTGCCTGTGCCCGCTTTGTTGTTTTTGCAGTGCGTTTCTTTTTTGCAACAGCAGGTTTTACATCCTGCGTAATATCAACTGGAGGTTGAGGTATCTCTGTTTTTTTCTGTGGTGTGATCTTCTGCACCGCTGTTTCTACAGGAATCGGAACAGATACAGTTTCCTCTGCAACAGTTTCAGCCGGTATGGGATGAGTGGTCCACGGGTTAACCTTATCCGGTGAGCTCTTTATGAACGGAGGTTTCGTATCAGCAGCAGCAGCAGAGATTCTCTTCCGTGGTTTCCTGCGGGTTCCTGTAGTTTTGAACCTTCCAATAAGGCTGTTGATGTCCTCTGAAATATCCCAGCCGGTAAAAACAGCAACAGAGATCATGAACAGAGAAAAGAGACCTACCCAGCTGATCACTCCACCTGCAAGACCCTGAACTGCCAGAACAACTCTTCCTGTGAGTTGACCGCCGACAAAAAACAGATAATCAGCTTTGATCCTGCAGAGGATCAGCGATATCATCGCCGAAAAGAAAAAAGAACACAGAAAGACAGCACCCATTCTTCGCAGCCATTTACCTGCAAAATTCAGTTGAAGAACGCTGGAGCCGATCAGGAAAAAGAAAACCGGCACGAAAAGAACAAGCAGACCAAGCGAGTCGCCCAGGTAAGTTCCCACTGTCTCCAGAAATTCCGATGGGGGAGAAAGCACTGAAACAACCACCGCAAGCGCAAGAAATAAAAACAGAAAGAAAAAGACTGTACGCCATCTTTCAGGTGGATTCTTCTTGACGGATCGTTTCCTGGCCAATTTAAACCTGCCTCTTTGAAACGCCATCAGAGTTTGATCGATACGCAGGATCTGTTCTGCGAACGCCGTCTACCAGAAAATTATAACTGATGGTCTGACCTGCAGGCATGATCAACTCGGCAAACCAGCTGCCATCAGGAAGCTTCTGCATGGGGGACCCCACCTGGCTCCAGTGGTTGAAATCTCCCACAATAGAAACGGCTCCGGCATTTGAGTAACCTACACAGAAGAAAGCAACTCTGGTTTTTGGAGCAAGATTATTCTGAACTGCATCCCGCAGAGCGGGATAAGGTCTGAAAACGGCACGATGTCTGGAAGGTATGGTCATGATGCCGTTATCCCGAGGATCTCTTACCCTTCTCGCTTTGCCTATTTTCGTACCAAAGCTACCAAAACCCCGAAGAAATACCGATTCTCCTCTGCACAGCGTCTCGCTGATCACATCAAGAAATGTAACCAGTACGATCTGAACCTCTCTCATGGTCAAACCGGTTCTTGCAGCAGTTTCTCTTGCCAGTTCTTCCCTGGTCATTATCACCCTCCAACTCTCTTATCTTGCCACCTTATGTATCGTTGAATAGCAGGCAATCTTCCCTTCGTCAAGGAGTAACAGTATAATTAAGCCATGACTAAGAACATAATAGCCCTGGCCGGTCCCCCCTGTTCCGGAAAATCAACAGTGGGTAAAATTCTTTCAGTTTCTCTTCAAGCCAATTTTATCGATATTGACTGCCTGATAGAAGCTGAAACCAAATGCACAATTGAATGGATATTCAGCCACCAGGGAGAGCATGCCTTCAGAAAAGTTGAAAAGAGAATACTCCACGGTGTTATCACAGGCAATACACACAGAACGGTCATAGCCCTTGGAGGTGGTGCCCTTCTAGACAGTGACAGCCGCAAAATGGTAGAAAAAGAAACAGTTCTTTTTACCCTCTCTGCATTGCCTGAGACTCTGGCGAAAAGAAACAGCGGGCACAGACCTCTGGCACCTGACCCAGCCAGGCTGAGAACGCTGCTGAAGAACCGGGAACACCACTATTTGTCTCTGGGAAACCCGGTGAGTACCGAGAACAGAACTGCTCAGCAGGTGTCAGAGATCATAAGGAAAGAAGTTCTCCCTCTGTTGTCTCATGAAGACCGGCCTTTATGATCGTCTTCCTGGCATGCTCCAGCCCCACATAAAATCTGTCGGAATAGATGGTGTAATCATCTCTGAGCTTCTGGGGGGTCATATTCACTGTAATAACATTGGCACCTGCCTGAAAGCAGCGATACTGGCCGTTTTCAAGCAATCTTTCAAATGTACTGGTTGCGGGAATAAGGGTGTCCTTAAGAAAAAGCCTCATTGCAGCGATAAACCTTAACCCCAACTCCGGGTCTCCAGTGGGCTCGTTCTCCAGAGGGGTTCCTGCTGCGGGCAGGAATACAGAAACACTGGACATTTCCACATGAAGGTTCTTCAGCAGAAAAAGGTCTTCTACAAGAGAATCAACTGTCTGACCGGGTAAACCCAGCAGAGGACCGGAACCTATGTGATAACCGTGTCTTCTGAGTATTCTCAACCATTCAATTCGGTCTTCAAGGGTAAAACCCGGTTTCATTCTCTCGAAAAGTTCTTTGTCTGCTGTTTCATGCTTAAGTATGAACTTGTAGGCACCTGCATCACGCCAGATATCCAGATCACTCTGCTGGTGAACTCCTACACAAAGAAGAACTCCCATTCCCAGCTCTTTTATGTCTGCTATAACATCTCTTAACCAGATAGCACCGTATGATTCACTTTCTGCAGCCTGAAGAAAGAATGTTCTGATCCCATTGTCATATGCCCTGCGGGCGATTGCAACAAGCTCTTTGTGATCAAGTGAGAAATTAACACCGTCAGGATTATTCAATCGCATACCGCAGTACAGGCAGCTGCATCGGCACGAGTTCGCAAATTCAACAACAGCTCTGATAAATGCCTTCCTGCCGAACTGTTGATCTCTTACTTCCCTGGCAGCTCTGTAAAGAATTTCCGCTTCTTCATCACTGCTGGTAAGGATCAACTTCAGATCGTTCCGCAGAAAACCATTCTTAAGTTTCTCATCAACCCACTCACTTGTTATTTCAGTCTTCATGAAGCTTTTCCCTGATCCTTTCCAGTACTCGGGCTTTCAATTCCTTACCTGGAGTATAACCGGTCCACAACCTGAATGATTCCGCTGCCTGCTCTACAAGCATCTTCTCTCCGGTGATCACACAGGATTGAAGGTTGTTACGCCATTTCCAGTGGGGATTATAATTCAAATCTACAAAACTCCACCCGGGCGGGATGGAAAACGGAAAGACATCTTCATCTTTCCATCCAAGGGGAGTTGCGTTAACAACAGTGGCTCTGTCAGGTCGGTTAACTTTTGGAATTCCACTACCCCTTGCCATAAAAACCACATCTGAACCTTTCAATGCCACAGAGAGAGCCCCTGCTGCCCCACCGGTGCCAAGAACATAAAAAGGGGCGTGAAGACCGTGTATCATCGAAAGGAAACCGGCAATATCAGTATTGCAGCCTTTCAGATTCCCCGGTTCAAAAACCAGAGTATTCACAGCCCCGGCGGATTCAGCCTCCGGGGAAAGAGAATCACAAATTCCCATTACAGATTTCTTGTGGGGTACTGTCACATTCAAACCTGTGAATTTTCTTCCTGTAAGCTGGATGAGAAGCCCGGACAGTTCACTGCGTTGAACTGGAAACAGTTCATATGTCCCCTGTATCCTGAAATGGTGGAGGAAACTTGAATGGATCAAAGGAGAAAATGAATGAGACACTGGCCAGCCAAGAAGCCCCGCATGGAACTGCCCCATCACCGGCGTCTTCTGCGAATGGCCTGAAAAGCCCTTACCGTAAGATCAGCCAGGCCCCTGGGTTTGTAAAACACCGGCTTAAAAAGCTCTTCGCCGGGATAAAGGCTCTCTGCAAGAGGAGCACCCCGGTACAGCCTGATGGTACCTATGTTAACAAATGTTTCACCCCACCCGAGAAACAGTCTTGCCTTTGTCATAAAAAGAAATTTCTGAATCAGTGCAATAAAATTCTCTCCTGGAGAGGCACTGAAAAAATTGATGCCCACGGCCAATCCAACCTTTCTGGCTTGTTTAACAACAGGCCACAGGTTTTTTAAAGAACCGCCCTTACCCATCAACTTCCACCCTTTTTCGGTTATAACATCCGGCGAGAAATCAACCCACCTGCAGCCGGCTTCGTACATGGCTTCCAGGCTTGCAAAAGGAACAGATTCCGACATCCATGCGCCCCATGGAGGAATATCCTCGATACCTGAAAGAGCGCTAACCAGATGGTCAAAATAATCTCTTGGATAATCAAACACGGAATCAACGAACATAAAACTCTTGAAACCCTGGTTTCTTACTTCCTGAATATCTTTTACAACATCTTCAACAGATCTTAACCTGAAGCCATTTCCACTTAGCGATTTGTAAGTACAGTATGCACAGTTGAACACGCATCCCCTTCTTGTCTGTACACCAACAGAACCTTTCCCGGGGTAATCAGATGCGGGGAAAATGCTGTAATCGGGAAGCGACATTTTTTCAAGAGACGGTCTTGGTGGCCTGGCAATTCTATTCTTAAGCCATAATGGGCCTGGAGCTCCGTCAAGATGTTCAAGAAGCAAAGGAAGAGCAAGCTCGCCCTCGCCAACCATGGCAATATCTATTCTGGGCCACAGTTTCATTATTCTTTCAGGATAAATGGAAAAACCGGCTCCACCGGCTATAACAGTTCCTTTCCACTTACCCAGTACTTCCATGATCTCTCCGAAAGAATCAAGATACCAGTGGGTAACGGGATACGAACTGTCGTCAATGTTCCGAACAGAGATAGCCACCACATCAGGATCGCTGCTGCTCAACTTTTCCTGAAAAGCTTCCCCTGGAGAATCAGCCAGGCTGAGATCTATTCCCAGGCATTCGTGAGCACCAAGAGCACCGGCGAGACAGGCAAGCCCTATGGGATAGATCGGGGCCTCTGGTCTTCCTACCGGCGACTGAACAAGAAGTATCCTCAAATGAACTCCATTCCTTTGACCTTTGCCTTGACAACCTCATTTACTATAATGAAAAATCGGGTGCAGCACCTATTGTTTCAAACAGCGGAGGATTCTACATAAACATAATAAACATAAAAAAACATCCACAGGTTACTGTGAACCTGTTACTTAGTCTGTTACTTGTAGTTGCAGCTGCAGCAGTATCTCCTGACAAAGCTGTTTCTGCTCTTGTCAGTACTGCTGCTGTGTTGTCATCTTTTCTTGTTATTGAAATGAAGTCCGGCCCGGTTGCAGTGTTTCCTGTGATCTGCTGGATATCTTTTGTTTTTGGGGGTACATTTTCAGGTATCATAACCTCTGTCGCCTCAATTTCACTGGGATTGCGGGTAAACTGGCATTCAGACCGGATCAGAGCCCTTTTCTTCAGCTATATCCCGGTAGCAATACTTTTTGCCGTTGCTGTATCCTACAGTGAAGCAGCAGGACAGAAAAGCCTTTTTCTTATTCCTGCAGGAATTCTAGTTCAGTCTCTTTTTCTTGCAGGTATCCGAAGGATCTCATTTCAGTCTTTTGCAATGCTGTTTGCCGTCTGGATAGTGAATGGGATCTTCGCGTATATAATAAGGTTCTTCTTCCTGGAAAGCGGGCTTATCGGCGGTGGTATTGCAATCACCTTACCGCTTGTTTCAATGCTTTATGATTCTCGTTCCACTAGTCGCCTGAACCACTATACAAATAGAATTAAAACCCTGTCTCTGCAGAATAAACTTGTGAGTTTTCTCTACAGCGAAGATGACAGTTTTCCCCTTTTTCTTATGGAAGGCCTTCATGTCTGGACAATGCAGGGCAAACCGGCGGCAATAAGAGCCCCGGAAACACCTGAACAGATCTACCGGGTAGAGAAAAAGGGAGAGTGGTATGTGGTGTCCACCGAGAAGTCTACATTCATAGCCGGAGGGGAAGCGGCCACAGAACTAAGATCCATCAACAGCGCCGACCTGAAGGAAACGCTTGACCTTCTAGAGAATGTATGGCGATCCTCTTTCAGCAAAAGAAGACTTGAGAATGCATTTCTTGGAGCAGCATCTATGTTTGTGAAACTGGCAGACAGGAAAGACTCGGATACCCATCATCACTCTATCCGGGTTTCCCGTATGGCTGCAGAACTTGCGGAGATCCTTGGTCTTTCCAAAAGTGAGATCCTGCAGTTAAGGATCGGGGCGTTGCTCCATGATATCGGAAAACTTGCAGTACCTGGGAATCTGGTGATGAAGAAGGGTCTGCTTACAAGATCGGAAAGAACCGAGATCGAGACTCATCCTGAAGCCGGAGTTAAACTGCTTGGCGCACTTCAGAGATACGGTAACGCATCTACGATAGTTCTTCAACACCATGAACACATTGATGGAAGCGGATACCCGAAAGGCCTGGCCGGTTCTTCAATATCGTTGTTTGCAAGAATTGTGGCAGTAGCCGATGTGTTCGATGCCATCACTTCTCCCCGGGCATATCACCTTGGAAAAACCGATCAGAGTGCCCTTGCAGAGATAATTAAATATCGGGGAACATACTTTGATGCAAATGTTGTTGATGCACTCGAGGAGTTTTTACAGTGAGATCAACTACCAACTATTTGGTTCTAACACTTGTTTTAACATCGGCCTTCTTCATCTTCCCCCCGGTTCAACATGCTTCAGCTTTCTCAACTGAATCTCTTGTTCTTCTTTTGCTGGCTTCAACCGGAATTCTCTTGTCCAGAATATTTGTTCTTTCAATGGACGGCAACGACACAGTTGGCATCGAGTCTGCTGTAATTGTTTGCCTTGCAACCTGGAACAATCTTTTCATGATCTATCCCATCACCGTCATTCTCGCTTTCAGCGGCAGCCTTATAAATTCCATAAGAACGGAAAAGAATCTATCTTTTGAAATTCCCAGAGCTGTTTTCCGCGGAGTATCATTCGCTTTTCTGTTAAGGTTCAGTTCTTTTGTGTATTGGGATCTCTTTAAATTCTCCATGAATTACGGGGCAGTTCAAGCATATCTTGTCATGGTGGCTACGGTTATTCCTGTTGTCTTGTTAAGATGTTTCTCTGTGTGCTACTTCGGTTCCGGAAAAATCAGTTTCTTGAACACACTGAAGAAGAACCTGCTTATGAACGGCTTCATTCTTCTTCTTGCCGTTCCATCGGCTCTTGCGGTATTACGATGCGATAACTCTGCAACAATTATGCTGTCCTGCACATTCGGAGTGTTCTCTATGCTTGTTGTACACGGGATCAGCCTTAGACAAAACCGATCAGCCCATGAAAAAACAAATGAACTTGAAACCGTTCTAACATTGAAAGAGCTGTCAAGCAATCTGTTTCATGCAACATCCGAAATGGATGCTGTCAGAACACTCAGCGAAGCAGTTTCCAAAGCCTGGGACAGCAGAGTCGCTGTAAGATGGAAATCGCTTACATATTTTCAGGGGGAAAAGTGGATCACAACAAACTCTGTAAGCGTGGAACACAAAGCCGGCCTGACCATATGGATTGACTCTTTCAGCTCGACAATCCCCCTGTACATGGAATCATTCCTTAACAGAGCAGTTCCCGTTCTTTCCGGTCTTGATGCCGAAAAAAAGATGAAGAAAGCTTCATGGGAAGCAATAGAGACAATGGTCTCTTTCGTTGAACAGAACAACAGCGATTTTGCCGGTTTCAGCCGCAGAGTTGCAGCAACAGCAACAATTCTATGCAAAGCACTCAAAGTTGATCAATGGTATGAGGACTGCATGCATCTGGCTGGTTTACTTCACATGGTCTCTCTCAATGATAAAAGCGAAGACAATTATTTTGAGCTTCCCCTGGCCCTTCCGGAGATCACCCGGCAGGCGCTGGCGGGAATAGAAGAACACTGGAGCGGAACAGGACCATCGGGAACAACCGGCGAAGATATTCCATTACCCGCAAGAATACTGGCTGTAAGTATCGCCTGGGAAAAGGCCATGAACTCCGGAAGTGAAATGGCCATAAGAGACATGAATATGAGGGCGGGAACCATTCATGATCCCCGCCTTGCAGAACTGATAATTCAACTGAACAGCTAACAGTTGATCAGTGATCTATGGTTAGCATCCCCTCGCTGTAACCGGTTATCTGATCATCAGCAACGGGATCAGAAAGCACACCGTAGATGTAGTAACTGCCCTCGGGTACAGAACTGCACATCCATGTGAATGTTGTGGAGTATTCTGTACACACCACATCTTCTGTGATAAGAACCAGCCCTGATGAAGGATCGGTATCTGTATCGTAATACAGATCCATCAACCTTGCGTCCGGTCCGGTGGAATACCACTTCAGATCATACTTGTCGTCTGCTGTTGCCCCTGGAGGAGGCGGTGCATAAATCGAGAACCAGAGAAAGTCGTGGAATATCTGAAGTGTACCATCACTGTAATCGGTGTATGTTCCTGCCGGATTCTCCATCTCTGCATAGATATAGTAGTAACCTGCAGGGATCTCACTGCAGTCCCAGAAGAACTGATACAAGTCCCAGACAAGGTTGGTAGTTATCGGGATCAGACCTGATGAAGGATCGGTATCTGTATCGTAGTACAGATCTACAGTTCCTGCTCCTGCCTGACTGGCAGCAGCCCAGTAGATGGTGTAATCAGAGTCGGCCATAGCTCCCCAGGCCGGTGGAGAAGTAACAGTAATGTAATTGTACTCGTGGCTTACAAGCACAGTTCCTTCACTGTAGTCCTGTGCGAATTCATCTGAGCCCGGCTGCGGTCTTCCATCTGCCGGGTCATAAACTATTCCGTAAATAAAGTACTCACCTTCGGTAACAGCAAAACAGTTCCACTCATGAGTTCCAGTATTTGTCAGACCATCTTTGATAAGGGTCATTTCAGACGG
>JAOZLN010000299.1 GCA_029934845.1 Candidatus Sabulitectum sp. | reverse complement strand
CAACTTCCCAACAATCCAGCTGAATGTGTTAAGGTGATTCCTCTTTGTATAAAGTGATTGGAATATGTTTTGCGAAATACGAGAAGTCTTTATCTTTGGTGTAAATGGCAAATTGATTACGAATGCTGACTGCACAGATCAGAAAGTCTGTGCTGGATCCCTGAATTCCATTTGCAGTGCACAAATTGCAGAATATGGCGGCTGTGATATAGTCTTCCGTTACAATTGGAACATCAGGAAAAGCAGCAAGACGGTTTCTGACTTTTGTGAATCGCGAGTTTTCGCGTATGCCGGAAAGAAGCTCCTGACGAATTGATCCAATGATCTCAACTCTGTTATCAGCCACCAGATTGCGTAATTCTACTGCTGTTGAGAATGAATTTTGCTCCGGACGGCGCAGGGCAATAGACCAGACACAAGTATCTACCAGTATCCTCATACCCGATTTCTCTGTTCTTTGTAGTCGTAGTCAGGGTCAAATTCTATAGTACCGAACAAGGCCAGAATCTTCTGTTTTTCAAGATACTGGATATACTCGATTAATGCCTGTGTAACCGCTGCTTTCTTTGTGTTGTGTCCCCCCAGTTTAACTGCCTTCAGTATCAGTTGATCATCAATCTGCAGATTAGTTGCCATATCAATTACCTCCACACATAGTATCACACAATGTACTGTGTGAAGTCAAGCTGTTACAATCTGTTACCCGGTTTCAGTGGACAATCGACTCGGCTCTATAGATAATAACATGTGTGCAGAAGCAATCTCACCGAGGGGAATTTTCTTTTATGGAATCTATGACTGGGTTTGGAAATGGTTCGCAAGTTATTGATAAATACAGAATTACTGTTCTTGTTAAGTCTGTGAACAACAAGGGGCTCGGGTTGCACTTCAGGATGCCCCGGGAGGCCGCCCATCTGGAGGAGGCACTTTACAGGCGAGGGAAAGAACTTTTCTCCAGGGGTAGAATAGATGTAAATGTTTCGGTGGAATCGGATTCCGGAGGAGCACTGCCGGAACCGGATATAACTCTGGCAAGAGCCTACCTTGATGGTGCAGACAAGCTTGGGAAAGAGTTTTTCCTGACTTCCAGCCCGGATGCATTCAGGCTGGTTACACTTCCCGGCATGATGCGTGTGCCTGACCTTTCCTCTGGCGAAGGATTTGATCAGAATCTGCATACTGCAGTAGAGGAAGCCTTTAAGGAGCTGTTGTTGTCCCGGAGACAAGAGGGCGATGGCCTGGCATTGATGTTCGCCGAGAATCTGAAACAGATCGGAGAACTTTCCGGTCCTGTTTCCAGGGGACATGGAGAGCGGGTTGCCCATCTTTTCAACGAGCGTAAGAAAAGAATTTCTGAATTGCTTGGGGATGCTGCAGTTGATGAGAACAGACTTGCACAGGAAATGGCTCTGCTTTCTGACCGAATTGATATATCAGAAGAGAATCAGAGACTGGAGGCGCATATTCAGTCTGGTCTTGCTGTTCTTGCAGACAACAACTGCGGCAGAAAACTGGGATTTATTCTTCAGGAAATGCACAGAGAGCTGAATACAATGGGTTCAAAAGTAGATAATTCCGAAGCAGTACACCAGGTTATCGAGATGAAAGACATTCTGGGCGGTCTTCGGGAGCAGGTGGCAAATGTTCAGTAGTGGGATGCTCTTTGTCCTGGCAGGCCCGTCAGGCGCAGGCAAGACCACACTGGCACATCATCTTGTGGGTAAGAAGGATGAGACAGTTTTTTCTGTCTCTACAACAACCCGGGCTTCGCGGGGCGAGGAAATTCACGGCAAGGATTATTTTTTTGTGAATGATGATGAATTTTCCAGTCGGGTTGAAAATTCCTATTTTCTTGAATGGGCTCATGTTCACGGGAACAGATATGGAACTGAGGGTGCATGGGTCCGTGAACAAATGGCCCAAGGCAGAAGTGTTATTCTTGATATTGATGTTCAGGGAGCAGTGCAGATAAAGGAAGCAATGCCAAGTGCAGTGCTTATTTTTGTGCTGCCGGCCAGCAGAGATGCGCTTCGCAACCGATTGGAACACAGGAATACCGATTCGGACAAAACCGTAGAAAAGCGTATGAAAGCCGCTGCAGGAGAAGTTTCGTTCATGGGTGTATTTGATTACTTTGTCTGCAATGATGTGCTTGAAGAGGCAAAGTCAGAGGTTGAAAATATTTTTCTTGCAGAGAGCATGAGGCTTCGTAACATCGGCTGGCCTGTTCAGGCTCTTGATTATCACAAAGGTTACACGGATGGTCTAAGTTTCTGGAAAGGTAAGACGGTTGTTGTTTCATCCGGACCAACCCGCGAGATGATTGATGATGTCAGATTCGTTTCCAATCGCTCCAGTGGCTTGATGGGGGTTTCCATGGCCGAGGCTTTCCTTGCTGCAGGTGCCCGGGTTGTTCTTGTAAGCGGACCGGCTTTCAATATGGAACCTCCAGGACCTGTGCGGCTGGTAAAAGCTCGCAGCGCCGGTGATATGCTAAAGGCCCTTCGTGAAGAGGTTGTTCATGCAGACCTGCTGGTTATGGCTGCAGCAGTTTCTGATTTTACCCCTGCATTTCCAGCTTCCGGCAAGTTGAAAAGAGAAGAGGGCGAAGTTTCCCTTACTCTTGCGCCGACTTCTGACATTACCAGATCACTTGAGGCTTCCTGTCCGGTGCTTTCTTTTGCTCTGGAATATGGCGACGGAGCTGTTGAAAGAGCCCGGTTGAAAATGAAGCGAAAAGGAGCTTTTGCGATTTTCCTGAACATGGGAGATACGCCGAATGTGGGGATGGAAACTGCCTGCAATTCGGGGATTGTCCTTTTTGCTTCCAGTAACAAAAGAATTGAAATACCTTTTGGTTCAAAGAAATTTGTTGCTTTTGGAATAGCGGCATCTCTGGGACGGGAAATGGAGAGATCGGATCATGAGTAAGATGATAGATCCTTTCTGGGAAGCTGTTGCAAGTTTCGGGATAGATCAGGTGTTTGTACTGCCTGAATGGATCAGAAAAAAAGTTGAAGAGGGGCAGATTGTGATCCCTGAAGGAATACCGGGGAGAATGGCATTAATGAAGGAAAATCTTGCCGGGTGTATGAAATGTCAGCTTGGCTCAACCAGGAAAAACATTGTATTTGGTGAAGGAAATCCTGAAGCCGGGATTCTGGTTGTGGGGGAAGGCCCGGGTGCCACAGAGGATGAAACAGGCAGACCTTTTGTGGGTCGCTCGGGAAAATTGCTTGACAAGATATTTGCATCCATTGATCTTGATCGAGAAAAGCTGTTCATTGCGAATATTGTTAAGTGCCGTCCACCCAACAACAGAACACCCTCTGCAGAAGAGATCGAGATCTGCAGCAGATTTCTAGTGGAGCAGATCGAAATAATGAAACCGGGAATAATTGTTGCTCTGGGTGCAAGTGCTGCAAGGACACTTCTTGATACACGAACAG
>JAOZLN010000049.1 GCA_029934845.1 Candidatus Sabulitectum sp. | reverse complement strand
TGGTATGCAAAAGATAAATTGTGCCAACACAGAGGGCATATTTCGCATTATCCAGTCTATTCCATCGCCTAAAGCAGAGCCTTTTAAACGATGGCTTGCAAAAATAGGATATGAAAGAGTACAAGAAATTGAAGACCCCGAACTTGCAACAAAACGAACAAGAGCTTTATATCAAGCAAAAGGTTACAGTACCGATTGGATTGAAAAACGAATACGTGGTATCGCAATCCGTGAAGAACTTACAGACGAATGGAAGCAAAGAGGTGCTAAAGACCAAATTGAATATGCAATTTTAACAGCAGAAATTAGCAAGGCAACCTTTGGGATGACTCCGAGTGAATACAAGGAATTAAAGCAATTAAAAAGGGAAAATCTTCGAGACCATATGACCGATCTTGAACTCATTTTTTCTATGCTTGGTGAAAGAGCCACAACAGAAATAACTCAAACCGACAATTCTCAAGGTTTTAGTAAGCTAGAAAAGGATGCAAAAGATGGTGGCAAGATTGCAGGTGACGCTAAAAAAGCATTGGAAAAAAAGACCGGAAAAAAGGTAAGTACAAATAAAAATTACCTTGATGTACCAGAAAAAAAGAAAAGGTTAAAATAATTGTTTATTCAGTAGATTAATCTGATTTTAATCGAGATAAAAATACTATTATAACACTAGCAAGTCTATAAAAGACATATATTAAGAGTGAACAAACAAATGCAACAGAACAGCGGCTCTATCTGCAATAATCTGGTTATTGCTGTCTGCTGATTTAGAGCGTTTGTGATCGTATTTGGCTCCGTTTTACGAGACACAAAGTAATTCAAAGAAATGAATGCCTATTGCCCACAGTACGCTGATCCTCCGGGAGACATGATTAAGAATTACAAAGGACAATTATCTACCTGAGCTTCTCCCTGATGTGAAACATACTCATCGAGTATCATCCTAATCATCCTCTAATATTGAGAATGGCGAAGCTTTGCTTCTTTCTTGAAAAAATCAACACTATGCCTGGTTAGTGAAATGGCGATATTTACTGTTTCATCCCTGAAAGCCAGCTCTTTAAACGGCAAACAGCGAAGAAGATGCCGATCTTCTTCGCTGTAAATGTGTCCGAAACAGTACAGCTACTTTGCTGCTGCCTCCATAAGGATCTGAGCGATCTCCGGGCGGGTGAACTCCGGAGGAGGAAGTATGCCATCCACCAGCATTGCTCTAACCTTCTTGCCGGAAAGGAACACTCTGTCTGCTCCGGTATGCGGGCAGGTTCTTGCAGTGGCCATGCCACCGCACTTGTTGCAGAAGAAAGCATGCTCGAATTTCAATGGAACAATATCAATTTCTTCTGGTGTAAACTTATCGAATATTACCTGTGCATCAAATGTACCGTAGTAATCACCAACACCGGCATGGTCTCTTCCAACGATAAAGTGCGTACACCCGTAGTTCTTGCGAAGAAGGGCATGGAATATGGCTTCCCTCGGACCGGCATAGCGCATTGCAGCGGGAAAAACGCTTAGAGCTGTGCGATCCGATGGGTAGTATTTATCAAGAATTGTTTCGTAGCATTTCATTCTTACGTCTGCAGGAATATCATCAGCTTTCGTGGCCCCCACAAGCGGATGGATCAAAAGTCCGTCAACCATCTCAAGTGAGACCTTCTGAAGATACTCATGGGCTCTGTGTATGGGATTTCTTGTCTGGAACGCAACAATGCTCTTCCAGCCCTTTTCCTTGAAAAGTGCTCTGGTTTCTTCAGGAATAAGTCTGTGATCTCTGAAGGGCTCCTCATCACGAAGATCGATGGCGCGAATTTTTCCACCTATATATGTACCAGACAAGGTTTTTAGATACTGTACCCCGGGGTGAGCATCGTCATCAGTAAGAAGAGTTTCTCTTGCCTCATGCATAAGATCAGCTGTGAAGATATCTTCAATTTCCATAACGCCGCGAACTCTGTTGTTGTATGCAAGCAGTACTGTTCCGCCAACTGCAACTTCCGGATCTTCTTTCTTTAAGGAGAATACAACCGGCAGGCTCCACACTATCCCGTTCTCAAGACGCATATTCTTCACTACAGAATTATAGTCTGCACCGGTCATGAACCCCTCAAGCGGGCTCATGGCACCGCAACCGATCATCTCAAGATCGTTCTTCTCCCGCTCGTTCAATGTCAGAACCGGAACGTTCCCGGGAAGTTGGTCTTCAGCAATCATTCTGTTAACAAGTTTCCCACCGTGGGGCTGTATCATTGTCTCCTCCTGTATTTTTGTATCAAATTCATGGTTACTGTGAAATGTATCTTTCATTTGCCAGAGATCGAGTAGCAATCCCCTGATCAAGAAGATCCTGCACAACAGCCTGAAGGGGTATGCGCTGCCAGTCTTCATAGTAGCGGGCTGCAACTCTGGCTGAAGCATCTATAACTATTACTCCCGGTAACGCCCGTATCCCGAAAGCTGCCATAGCAGTGCTGTCGGGATCAACAAGAACTGGAAATTCAATCTGCCACTGGTTTATAAGAGAATCAGCAACTGGTGATTCTCTTCCGGCTAGAACTACCAGGCCAAATACTGCCTGGTCCTGGAAAATTCTGTTCAGCTCGCCAAAGTGGTTAAGATCCTCAAGGTCAGAGAGTGTGTTAAAGTCGTTGAAAAGAACTACAACAACATGGCCTTTCAACTGATCATACAAACTGAGTGGCTCAACAGTATTGAACCAGACCCCCTCGGGGAAATCACTGGCAATGTCCGCGCGACCGGTTGGACGCCTGGAAGGACTCTGCTTAAAGAGGAAACCTGCAATAAAGGTAAAAACAACTACACCAACAGCAAAGAAGATAAGACTCTTGAGTTGATGCATTCTGTAGGAAGAATCTTTCAGCTCTGCCCAGTAGTGCTTAAACAACGTAACTCCCCATAATTTCCCTATTCGGCAATCGTTGCAGGCGACGGTGAGATTGTTGTAAGATCAAGCAACCAGCGATCTTCAATGAGCTTCACCGGTATTATCTGTTCTCCTTCCGAGGTGGCAATAGTCACCAGGGCAGTGGTGGAATCGGCAAGCTCAACACTGCGAACAGAACTGGAAAGCTCTGATATCTCGGAAGCCCCGCGAACCATTCCGGTAAAAAGCATTTCACCGTCCAGGCTGGCAAAATCTTCCTCTGTAACAGGAACAGAGAGGGACAAAAGAAATTCTGTGCTTTCTGTATAGCCGAACTGATGAAAGATCACCGCAGTGGAATCCCACATAGCCTGGGTTTCTGGTGTAAGCATCTGCCACGCATCAGACCATGCAGAATCGGACAGAGCAATGGTAAATGCTTTTACCGAATCGGATGCAGGGTGATTTCCACATCCGGCTCCTGCCAGCAACACAACAATCATTGCAAAGGCCATTATCACTGTTTTAGAGAACATGCACCACCAGCCCGCTTCTAAGTTTTGGTTCAAACCAGGTTGATTTCGGTGGCATGACATTCCCACTGTCTGCAACGGCAATAAGCTGATCCACCGATGTGGGATACATGGAGAAAGCTACAGAGTACCTGCCGGAATCAACAAGATTCTCCAGCTCTGAAGTTCCCCGTATTCCACCAACAAATTTTATATGAGCTGCAGTTCTGGGATTTTCCACCCCAAGAACCGGCTTAAGAAGATTCTCTTGAAGAATGCTGGCATCAAGGCTCTTAACCGGATCATCGCCGGGGAAAGTGCCATCAAGCGGCTTGATCGTATACCAGTTCCCGCCGGTGTACATACTGAACTCCTGGCTATTCACAGGCTCTTTTGTGCCGGTTTTTTCCACAGCAAACTTCCTGGATACCTCATCAATGAACTGCTGAGGGGTTCTATTCTTTAAATCCTGTACTGCACGATTGTAGGCAAGAATCTTCATCTGGCTTTTGGGAAATAGTACTGCAAGAAAATAGTTGTACTCCTCAAGACCAGTATGGTTTGAATTAGCCTGTTTTCTTCTGCCTGCTATTATGGCTCCGGAAGCACTTCTGTGATGACCATCAGCCACATACAGGAAAGGAACTTCACTGCTGAAAAGCTCACCAACCCTGTTGCTTGTCTCCAGATCGGATACTACCCAGAAGGTGTGTCTGATCCCGTCATCGGATGTGAAATCGTACTCCGGGGTACCTGCACAGACAGACTTCTGAATAGCATCAAGATCATTCAGATCGGGATAGGTAAGGAACACCGGACCACACTGGGCATTCTGAGTTTCAATGTGGCGGATACGATCTTCTTCTTTTTCTTTCCTTGTGAATTCGTGCTTCTTTATAACATTGTTATCGTAATCTTCGGCGGAAACAGAAGCCACCAGACCGATCTGCGCATGATCACCCATTATCTGACGGTAAAAATAAAAACAGGGCTTCTCGTCCTGAACCATCAGCCCGTCTTCCATAAGGCGACGAAGATTCCTTGCCCCCTGCTGGTATACCTCACTGCTGTAAAGATCAACCTCAGTTGCAAGATCAACCTCAGGCTTCACCACTCGAAGAAAACTAAGAGGATTAATCCTTACAATATCCCGGGCCTCCTGTGAATCAAGAACATCGTAAGGAGGAGAGGCTATTTTTTCAGCAAAATCTTTGACGGGCCTGAGGCCCCTGAATGGTCTAACTAATGACATTTATTTCCCTCCAGTATCAGCTCAACAGAGCCATCTCAGCATCAACCATTTCCCTTACAAGGGAAACGAAGTTAATTTCGGGTTTCCACCCCAGAACATTTCTGGCCTTAGAATAATCTCCGCAGAGAGCATCAACTTCCGTGGGCCGCATGAAACGGGGATCAGTTACTACATAATCGTGCCAGTCAAGCTGGAGACAACCAAATGCCTCATCAAGAAAATCTCTAACAGAATGCATCTCGCCTGTGGCAACCACATAGTCATCGGGCTCGGGCTGCTGAAGCATAAGATACATTGCTCTTACATAATCACGGGCATGCCCCCAGTCTCGCTTTGCGTCCAGGTTTCCAAGGCTGAGTCTGGTACTGAGACCCTTCTTGATCCGGGCAGCTTCCCGCACTATTTTTTTTGATACGAAGTTTTCACCGCGTCTTGGCGATTCATGGTTGAAAAGGATTCCGCTGGAAGCATGCATGCCATATCCTTCACGGTAGTTTACAACCATCCAGTGAGCACACAGTTTTGCTGCAGCATAAGGGCTTCTGGGCCTGAAGGGGGTGTTCGGCCCCTGGGGTGGCGGACTAGAACCAAAAAGTTCGCTTGTGGATGCCTGATAAAACCGGGAGGTTCCTGCCATACCGGTTTCACGGAGCGCATCAAGAATTCTTACAACACCAATGGCGTCAACATCGCATGTGTACTCCGGAACACTGAATGAAATACCAACGTGGCTCTGGGCTGCAAGGTTATATACCTCGTCAGGAGCAGTTTTCTCTATTATTCTGTTCAAAGCACTCGAATCTGCCAGGTCCCCGTAATGAAGGAATAATCTTTCGCCGTAAATCTTCCTGTTCTGGATCAGGTGTTCAATACGACTGCGATTAAAACTGCTTGAACGACGCACAATTCCATGAACTGTGTACCCTTTTTCAAGAAGCAGTTCTGTAAGATAGGAACCGTCCTGACCGGTTATTCCAGTTATTAAAGCTTTCTTCAAACAATTCACCCTTTTCTTAAGGAAAGTACAAGCGGTAAGATAACACCATATTTACCTGCTGCCAAAACCACGATTGAGAAGCTTTTTCAGGTCTCTTCTTTCAATGAAATATCGCGGGTCAAGCACTTTTGCCCCGGTCTGTTTCATGTACTTTCTCCAGGGTTTTGTACTCATGTCAGCACTGACGGCTAATTCTGCACCCTCAAAAAGAATTCTCCACCGCCACTCGGATTCACCGTATGTCCAATCTGCAAGCAGACCCGGCAGAACATGTGGGTTTCCTCCACCATGAACCTTTTCCAGAATAGCGATCTCTCTCCATGGTGACAATGTGGGAATTGAATCATTTTCGGGTTCACCGCAGGCAAGACGAAGAGCTCTGTTACGAAGCACATCCACAGGGGCGACCTCAAGACATCTGCGAAAGTCTCCCCTGGCCTCGGCCAGCAGAAAAAGAGGGCCCGCTGCGAGAGAAAAGGCTTTATCCAGTTTGCCAGTAGAGAGACAGATACTGTGAGCAACAGCAAATTCTTCCTCTGCTGCATCCCAGGCGCAACACCTGGCAAATATGTCCGCAAGAAATGCTCGTTCTCTGTTCCCGTCTGGATTTTCCTCAACAAGTGAGGTCGCCACAGACACAGCTGCTTCCCTTTGCCCGAGCTCAAGAAGAAGACCAGCCTCTATACGCTTAAGAGACTTTCTTTTAGAATGTATTTTCTCGATCTTCAATCTGTTCCTTGTGATGAGCAGTTGACGACCGGCATTTCTTGTCGTATTAGGAGCCATAATTGCAGAAAGGAGTCTCGTTTCTATGAGTAATCTTGTTGAAGAACTTACAACCGACCCAACATCCGGCGCATCCGGAATATACATAAAAGTGCTGAACCATATAGTTCTGGGATATCTCAAAGGCGAAGATCTTGCAGATCAGATCAGGGCGAATGCCGGAGACATGGTCTCTCTGAATTATCTTGCAAACCGTCTGCAGGGCGTTCCTTTGTTCAAACAGAAGGAAGTAGCAAAGGAATTGCAGAAACAGGTAAGAGCAGATTCTTCCGCTGCAGGTATTCAACTGTATAAAGGTCTTGCCAACTCAAAGAACATCATTCTGTGCCACTCCAACAGTGGAAGTGTTCTTCGGGCACTGGAACACAGGAAGAACCGTGTTGAACTTGTTTATCAAACGCATTCCAAGCCGGGTAACGAAGGCAGGGACAGTGCGAAATTGTTTAAAAGCAACGGGTTTCAGGTTAAGCTTATAGCCGATTCCAGGGCAGCCGCCGTGATCAAAGATGGTGCCATACCCATTCTGGG
This sequence comes from Candidatus Sabulitectum sp., assembly GCA_029934845.1. GTDB lineage: Bacteria > Fermentibacterota > Fermentibacteria > Fermentibacterales > JCC-6 > Sabulitectum. Next base: position 4,139 of record JAOZLN010000049.1, on the reverse strand, counting down.
GGCTGACAGCGTAACTCAATCGTTCTTTGTGAACAAGACCGGCTCAGCCGACATCATAGCAAAAGCACTTGAGGCAGGCACAACTCCTTTTGTAGTAGTAGGCTCGGAAAAGGCCTGTACTGAAAAAACCTATGGAGACAGACCAGGCAATTCTCTTTTTGAAAGAATCTCCCTTGAAAAAGTCCGCCTGATCGTAGGAAGTTCCACATACAGAATGCCAAGAGACAGAAAACGCCTGTGGAGAATGCTGGAAGATACGGATAAAAAATAGGTGGCTGTCAAAGCTATATTTCAGGGCCACTGGAGAGCCCTGGAGAACAGCTGGCTCTTCGAGTTCAATAAATTAAAGAATCAGGGAGCAATAGCGGTAATAACCGCAGGGCAGTCGTTGTCCGAGCAATTGATAAAGATGAACTCTGATGATGTTGCAGGAGCCAGATTCCTTCCTGGCTTTCCAGCCCTTTCCAGGGCTCTTGCCTCATCTGTCACCGGTGCTTCCGTCCCTGAATCTCAAACCATAGCCATGGCCTGCCTGGCCGGTTACAAACCCGGAAGTTCCCGGGCTGCAGCTGCTTTTTTTGAGCGGCTGATTGAAATGGGCATTTCTGCCACAAACCTGGATGTCATAGCCCATTCCACCAGGGGGCTCCATGAAGAGGTTCTGAAAACCTCAGGCAGATACTCGGTATACTCCGCACTAAGGAACGACCTTTACCCGGCATCTCCGGAAAAAATGTATGCCCACGGGCCGAAACGGACAGACATCTTCCCTGTATGTATGTTTTACGGCTTCTATGATCTCAACCCGGCACAAAGAAAATATGTCAAACAGCTCTCTGCAACCACCGATATTCTCTGGTTCTCCCCGGTACACCCATCTCATCACTGGCGGGAAACCTCTGCGCGAACCATGAAGTTCCTTACTGAACTCGGTGTAGAAGAAACCCACAGAGTTGATGGCGATAAACCACTTTCCAGTCTGGCACAATTTGCCGAAAATCTTCTTACCGGAAAAACTCCCGGTAGTGGTGATGGAATTCAGCTGCTGCTCTGTGGATCGGGCATGGGGTTCTCTCGAACGGTGATCAACAGGATCAGAGACCTTAAAGAATCACATTCATATGAAGATCACGAAATAGCAGTAATAGCCACTGGCAAAGATGCAAAGCAGATTACGGAACAGATGCATCTGGCCGGCATCCCCTCCTCTACCCCACTTGCCTTTAAAGCCTCGGAACTGCCTTCCGGCAACCTTCTTACAGAACTGCTTCAACTGAAGAACAACCGGTTTCATCACAAAGATATAGAAAGAATGCTCCTTACCGGTGCTGTAACAATGGAACACACGCCTGATGCTGCCTCCTACTCTTTAAAGGCTGCCGCTGCCGGTGCCAGGTTCGGTCTTGAATCATTCCGAAAAACCGGGTTTCCTTTCGCAGAGACTCTTGCAGATTTCTTTCGAGAGCTTCCCGCCGAAGATTCTCCCCGGAATTACCTGAAACGAATTACCCGGCTTCTAAATGTTCTTACAAATAATGGTGTTCCTGCAATCTTTACCGAAACCATTCTTCATGAAAGAGTATTTGCTCTGACAGATGATGTTCCATTTGATGTCTTCAGGGAAATGACTGCTGTGGCTCTGGATGCTTCCGTAAAATTGACAGACGCACCTGGGGAAGGCATTTCTATCCTTTCTCCTGAAAAAGCCAGAGGTATTCAGAGAAAAGCTCTTATTCTGACCGGGCTGGAAGAGGGTTCTTTTCCAAGACCGATCGTTAATGATCCGAGGCTGCCTGCAGAGATCAAGAAACAGCTTCAGCTTCCTTCTGCCGACACCAGATGGGCTGAAGAAGCCTTTTTACTTCGACAGCTCTTTGAAGCAGCAGAGCAGAACATCTCCATCGTCTGCCGCCAAACGGATTTTTCCGGCAAACCCATTGCGTTGTCCCCTTTCCTGACCCCATTGCTGAATAAAAACTCTACGGTAGACGTTACTCAGCTGGCCGCCTCCCCTGCCAGCATTCTTGTGATTCCGGAAGCCCCTCCCTTTCTTTCATCCTCATCTGAATGCCAGGCGGAAAGATTAGATTTCGATTGGGAAGATCCTTCTCCGGACAGTATACACTGCGGAATGATAGGCGACGGATTTTACAACCGGCAGATCCTCAGTGCCACGATCCTGGAAAACTATGCAAGAGATCCGTTCGCATTTCTTCTGAACAGAGTGTGGGATCTGAAAGAACCGGAGAACTTCCCGGTACGATCCGAACCAGACCCTCTTACAAGGGGTAAACTGGTCCACAGTTGTGTGGAAACAGTCCTTAAGAATGGCGACCCCGCCGATAATATCGTAAAAAGAATATGCACACAGAACAGCCTGGTCTCGCACCTTGGTTCAGAAACGCTGGCCGACATCTGGAAGGAACATCTTGTCACAGGAATTAATTCTCTTACTTCCCTGCTTGCCGAAAAAGAATGGGCTTTTCATGCAAGCGAAAAACATCTTACAGGAAAAATTGCCGGTCAACCTGCCAGCGGCAGAGTAGACTTGATATTCAAAAATAAGAAGAGTGAATACATACTGGCTGATCTTAAAACCGGAAAACCCAGGGCGATAACTGCCGGTAATCTTCTGCGCAAAAACCTCTTTCAGCTTCCGTTCTACAGAAATCTTGCAATTCAGAATGGTCTTACTCCGCTTGCCGAAGCAACCTATATCTACATGGAAGGCAATGGGAAAATTACCTTTAAATCTCTTACAGGTGAAGAGCTTGAAGGGATCAACGAGGAATTTGAGAACAGGGTTCTAGAGATATTGGACTCGATGGTTCATGGCAGATTCCCTGAAAACACAAAGGCCGACCCGGGGAGAGATCAATGGTGATACCCGACAAAGCCACAAGAGATGCCATCAGGACCGAAAAGAACAGAAGTGTGGTGGTCGAGGCAAGCGCTGGAACCGGCAAGACCACCCTTATTACCCACAGGGTGAAGGAGCTGGTAGACAGCGGCATTCCCCTTGAAAAACTTGCCATTGTAACCTTCACCAGAGCTGCTGCAAGCGAGCTGCGTACGCGTATTCGAGAAAAACTCACTCCGGAACAGAGACGCACAATGGATCAGGCCTGGATCACAACAATTGACGGGTTTGCTTCGCGAATTCTTCGCGAATACTTTCATCTCTGCAACAGCGCTCCTGAATTTACAATGGAGACCGGACACTTCAGCAGATCAGAGATCGCCATTCTCTGGGATCTGTTTCTTGCAAATGCTGAACCTTCTGTACTAAGAGCCTCGGCTGAATCGTTAAAGAACCCGGGAAGCTCCAGGCTACTGGAAATAGCAGCGGGAATAGAAGAATTTCGATGGTTCTCCAGTTCCTCTCCTCTGGGAGACACAAGAGCAAAGCTGGAAGAAACCCGTTCCCTGTGGAAAAAGCGGCTGGACTCACTGGTCCCGCTGTGTTCAGATCCTGAAGACAAGCTCCTGAAAAACATCATTAGTGCCAGAGGTTCTCTTAAAAGTGAAGTTCCGCAAAAGGTGAAGCGCAGTGGCGGATCAGAGAAGAACTGGGGTGGTAGGGAATCTTTCAAAGAAGTTAAAGCGGTTCTGAAGAAATACAATGATGAAGGGCTAAAACTGATACTATCCTACCTGGTAATGATCCCTCTTCTTCCCTCGCTGGATAAACTGGTGATCCCCTTTGTGAACAAGCTGCGGGCAACCTGGGACAGTGACCCCACAAGACTCTCCTTCAACGACCTTCTTTACAAGGCAATGCAGGCTGTTTCCAGTTCAGCCGAGCTCAGGCACGAACTTAATGAACGATTCTGTCACATTTTCATTGATGAGTTTCAAGACACCAGCCTTGTTCAGGTCAAACTCTTCAGCACTCTTCTCGGGCAGTCAGGTCTGCAGGAAAAACTTACAGTGGTGGGTGATCCAAAACAGTCTATTTTCGGCTGGCGCTCTGCCGATATTGAAACCTACAAAGACACATTATCACAGCTGGAAAACGTGCATGCTCTTTCCGAAACTATAGTTGTCAACTTCCGCAGCGAGATTTCCATTATTAACTTTGTTAACGCCCTGGGCAGTGCCCTGTTCACTGGGGTTCCCCTTGAAGAAGAACCATTTTC
>JAOZLN010000298.1:3124-3456 GCA_029934845.1 Candidatus Sabulitectum sp. | reverse complement strand
CCCCGGGTCGATCCCGATACTGGAATCGGTGCATCCGTCATTTGCTCCGAAAGCAAGTGCTGCCACTAACATAACTACAAAGAGTAACTTTATCATGGTGTCCTCCCTTTTTGTGCCAACTAATTTTGGCAACCTCATAAATAGCAGGAATCTGACATGAAGTCAACTGACTTGTAGTTTAAGTTTGGGAAATGCTCGTTAGTCTGAGACTGATTGTGGCATTTAACCTGCGTGAGCGTTGAAAGGTTGAACTGCAGGAATTGATCATGGGGGTTCTGTTGATGTCAGTAGCTGTAGGCGTGATTGTATGGGGGGGGGAGAGACGAAAGTCT
>JAOZLN010000298.1:0-3114 GCA_029934845.1 Candidatus Sabulitectum sp. | reverse complement strand
CCCCCCCCTTGATAACCGATACTGTCTGCTTAAAAACTGGTGTTGATGGATCCCCAGCTTGAGCGCTCAAGTGCGGTAATTGAAAAAGAGAATTCGGCAAGGTGGTACACACTGGAAGTATCTTTATAAGCCCAGTAGATGGTGTTGCTTACACTGCTGTGCCCCAAACCGAATGAGCTTGAACATGATGCGGGGCATGCTGCTGCTCCAAGGTAATTCATGGTAGAGCCGTCCCACTCGTAGAAGTAGATGAAGCCATCGGTGTAAGTTGCAACAGCAACTCCCAGGTTACTGCCGTAAGGGAACACAGTAACCCCGCTTGGATTTCCTGTAACCTCAGGGATGGCTATGTTTTCCTGGCCTACTCCGGGCTGAAAACGCCAGAGACCCCCACCAGTTCCGTTGGTACACCAGTAGTCTGTTCCGTCGAAGTCCATTCCCCTGGCTGAATTTCCTGCAGGGTTGGTTTCGGTAGTCCAGGTGCTACCGAAGTTCTCTGTGTAATAGAGACTAGAGCTAGACCAGTCATTTGCGTAGTAAGCGTCTGTATCAGTATCGTTGTTCCAGGCTAAGCCGAAACAACTACCATTTGCCGGATCAAGTGCCATTGAGGTCTGTGGAACCCCGGCAACATCGTAGGCCTGAATAATATCCAGGTTATTGTCTGCCCCAAGGATGTAAACAAAGGCGCCTTCAATGAATACATCCAGCCCCAGGGCCTTTTCGGCAAGAGGCCAGTCGTTAACAATGGTGAGCGAAACAGCGTCGCTGCTGGGATTCTGCGGGTTGATGCACGCCCCGGTGCTGAAACATCCGTCGTTATCTGCAATTGCAAATACCGCGAATACAAGAACAAGAAACAAGTATCTCATAATATTCCCTCTATTGAGCTGAACTATTTCAGCAACGACTTTTATAATTGATTTTCTGAGTAGTGTCAAACATGAGAGATGTAGAAGTAGTATTTCCTTTACAGATATTTCATTGACTATGCCAGTTTGACTGGGGTTATAATTCACAGATGGAATACAATTCGGTAGGTCCGTTATGGTTCTTATAAGAGTCTGGAGTGAATAATGAAGTTTCAAAATAGAAAGTATCTTTTTCTGGTTTGTCTGGTATTTATCAGTTTGCCCGGATTTTCTGAGGACCAGGCCTGGTTTCGGATGATCGGGTATTCTGAGGATGGAGCTTTTGCAGCATGGCAGATGGGTGGAATTCAGGATGGAAGTGGGTTTCAATGGACAGATATGGAGATACTTTCCACTGAATCATCTCAACAGGTAGACAGGTATTACCATGTATGGGATGACTACGTGGATGAGTTGCCCGGGGAGGCTGATCTTGCATCAAGTGAAGCAGAAATTCTTGAACTCTGCAGGAAGTATGATATCGAGCCGGGTACTTATGATCCTCCACTGATTTATCATCCACTTACAGACCTTGGTGCAGATAGAGACTCTGTATCTTTTTGTCTTGAGACTTATTCTCCAAGGTACTGCAGTGATCAAATGTTACTGACGGTCTCTCTTCTTCCCACTGAGATGGAGGAGGGTTATCCAGACTGGTTTCCCAACCCGGTAACACCGATTCTTTATATTTTTCAGGATAGCACCAGCAGTTTGCTTTTCAGTGAGAAGGAAGCGCTCCCGCAACTGTACACAATGGATTTTGACTACAGTATTGCTGCTGTTTACAGAAACCCGGTTCTTTCTGATCGTTTGCTGGTAGTGCTGCACTCGGTAAGACCCGGGTTCGAGGGTCCTGACGGAAGGTTCAGGGTGGTTTGCGGTAGCATTTAGTGTTGCTCAAATTCAAAGTATCAACAGCAATGAAGAAGATTCCCTCTCGCATTGCTGTAGTAATAACTATTGATGGCTCTAGAAAGATGCTTTGATAGATCCCCAGCTTGAGTGTTCAAGTTCTGTTATAGCGAAAGACAGTTCAGCAATATGGAATATATTTGACATATCCAGGTAACTCCAGAAGATGGTTCCGCTGGTGGCTGAATACGCAAGGCCCAGAGAATACTGAACAGTAGCCTCGGATGGACAGGCAGCTGAACCAAGATAGCTCATTGCAGAATCGTTCCACAGGTAGAAGTAAATGTTGTGTGCTTCATAGGTCGTAACAGCAACACAAAGGTTGTTGTTGTATGGGAACACCGTCAGCCCACTGATGTAAGAAGGAGGTACGGGGGAAAGGGGAATACTCTGTGAGCTTATACCAGGCTGAAGTCGCCAAACGCCATTGTAATCACTGTTTTGATCGTAGTCGGCTATCCAGTAGTAGGTTCCGTCAAAATCAAGGCCTCTTCCCGAGGTTGAGGCGGGATTTGTCTCTGTTGTCCAGGTAACACCTCTGTCTTCAGTGTAGAAGAGCGAAGGTGCATCCCAGTCGCTGGTGTAGTAGGTGTCCGAACCTGAGGTTGGATTGTTGTTCCATGCCACACCGAAGCAGGATACGTTTACAGGGCCGAGTGGTATGGTGTAGGCAGCTACTCCTGAGTTATTGTATGCCCGAAGACACTGGGCTGCTCTGTCCACTGCCAGCACGTATGTATTGCCCGCGGACACCACAACATCAAGGCCATTAGCAGCACCGCTCACTATCCATTCGTTGACACTGGTTAGTTGAATGTCATCTGTATCTCGGTGCTGAAATGCAGCCCCGATACCTGGATATCCCTCGTGGAAGGAAAAGGCCACACCGAGCATCACAAGAGACAAAAGCATAGATTTCACAGTACTCACCTTTCTATCATATTGCGCTGGGATCTTAACCATACGAACTTTTCTATCATATTGCCAATGCGATGTTTCAGTACTGAGAGCTATTTATTGGACTGGGTGGTTTTCGGAAGAATTTAGTGCTATCTTGAACCGTGTTGAAAGGGGGGGGGTATGCAGAACAAATTGTTGTGGGCAGAATTAAAGGATCTGTTTGTTCTCCATGGCGTCTCCCGTGATTCGGTTGTAGATGCTCTTAGAGAATGCCCTGTCATTTCGTTGTCCGGGGGAGAAGTTCTTATTCGTACCGGGCAGAATAATCAGAATCTCTACATTATTCTTTCCGGTAAACTTGCTATTTTTCTTGAGTATCCCGGAAGTGATC
>JAOZLN010000297.1 GCA_029934845.1 Candidatus Sabulitectum sp. | reverse complement strand
AAGTATAGGCATATGAAAAACCCAATTCTTCTCTGGGTAAAAAGTGCATACAGCTTCTCGTGGGGCACAGACCTGCCTGAATCTCTGGTTGAGGAAGCTGCACGGTGTGGCTTTGGTGGTGTTATGCTGGCAGACACCGGGGGAGTGTACGGTCAGCACCGTTTCGCCGCAGCTGCGAATAAGATCGGCATCAAAGGCATTGCCGGCACAGAGATACAGACCACTGTGGGGGTTGTTGTGGTCGGAGCTCTGGCCTCGGGATGGGGTCAGTTGTGCAGATTGATCACCTCTGTTCACCTGGAAGAAAGGGTTGATCACCTCTCTGCTTTCACAGATTCCAGCGATCTGTTCTGCATAGCGAAGGACCGGTTACAGGCAATGTCAGTAATCGAGAAGGGCTGGCAGGGGCTTGTTTACATTCCGGTGCTGCCGGGTGAATCTGATCCCGATTGCCCTCCGGGGGTTCTTCCTGTTGCCTGCTGTCCCTCCATGTTTGCAAGTGAGAATTCTCTGCTGGTACATTCCATGCTTCGGAAGAATGACGAGCTGCTACCCTCTTGCCACGTGCAGCAGCCACCTGTATTTCAATGCACGCAGCATATTCCTCTGTTCTCTTCAGAGTTGTGGAGTGCAGCTCCATTTGCGCTGAAGAACAATCTGAGACTATGCGAGCTTGTATGTACGCTGCCGGCGCATAGTTCCTATCGGCCACCTGTGATAACTGATGATGATTGTACACGGTTGAAGCAGATCCTTTTTCCCAGACTCCGGAAAGAGTACGGTAACAGTGAAGCAGCAGAGAAAAGGCTGATAGACGAACTTCGAGAGTTGAATGGTGCCGGACTGTGCGGGTATTTTCTTGTTTTTCACAGGGTAATTACATACTGCCGCGATAATGGGATTCTGGCAATTGCCAGAGGGTCTGCTGCAGGCAGCCTTGTTTCAAGGCTTCTTGGTTTATCTGCTATCTGTCCAGTCCGATACGGTCTGTCATTCTCTCGTTTCTTTAACCGTTTTCGAGATGATCCGCCGGATATTGATCTTGATATAGATGGAAGCAGCCGTGATAAGGTTTACAAATGGTTTCTGGCTGAGTGGGGGGAAAGAACCGCAGCAGTTTCGGCAACTGTCACGTTCAGAACAAAATCAGCTGTTCGGGTGGCTGCTGCAGCCTGTGGTGTGTCACGGGATGAAACAGAGGTACTGTCTAAATTGTCCCGAAGCCCATGGAATCAGATCTGGAAACAGGAACTGCCTGCAAAAGTCATGAAACAGGCGGAGCTTCTGAAGGGGTTGCCCTCGCACCTGATGCCCCACCCCTGCGGCGTGGTGGTAGGGGAAGGCCTTATTGCTTCAACTGTGCCTGTGGAGATGTGCAGCGGTGGTTTGCCTGTTACTCAGCTGGACATGCACGGAGTTGAATATGCAGGGCTTATAAAAATGGATCTTCTGGGGCAGCGTGGTTTGACCTCACTTTCTCTTGCTGCCCGGGGAAGTGATCCGGTAAAACTGGTAAACCAGTCAGGCTTTCTTGATGAGGAAACCCTTTTGCTTATAAATGAAGGAAGAACCATAGGAGTGCCCCACATTGAAAGTCCTGCCATGCGCGGGCTTCTTAAAAGAATGAACATCCGTTCTGTGGAAGATGTTGCCAGAGCTCTGGCGCTGGTCAGACCGGGAGCAGCATCAGGAGGGGGCCGTGACAAATATATGGCAGGAGGTGAAAGAAACATTCCTGCACCCCTCAGAAATATTCTTCTTGAAAACCGCGGGGTGATGCTTTATCAGGAGAATGTTACTGAAGCGGCCTGTACGCTGCTTGGGCTTTCTTCTGCAGAGGGTGATCTTATGCGAAGACGGTTGAAACGCCATGATGTTGAAAAAGAGGAGGTGATTGCCCGGTGCACTGCCAACGGTTTTTCCATAAGAATGGCTGAACGGGGCTGGCAGTTGCTTTCTGGTTATGCGGGATATGGCTTCTGCAAGGCTCATGCCATGACCTATGCTGCTGTATCTTCCACCTATGCCGCAATCAAAACAGAGAAACCTGCTGTTGCCATGGCTTCTTTTCTTGCTGCAGGTGGAGGCTTTTACCGGCATCCGGTTTATGTGGAAGAGGCCCGGCGACTGGGCCTTAAAATACTTCCACCGGATGTGAATACTTCAGAATGGTTCTGTACATCCCCAGCTGACGACAGCATCATGATAGGTATGGGTTACCTGGCAGGAATTGGTGAAACTGAGTTTGAGAAAATAAGGAATGCAAGACCGTATACGCACCCTCTTCAGATCAGAGCCGCAGGAATTGGCCTTAAACTGGCTCAGAACATGGCTATGGCCGGTTGTTTTGATTCTATGGGAATGAATCGCCCGCAGGCAGCCTGGAGTGTAAAGGAAGGAACAACCTCTCTGTTCCCATTTGGAATGCCTCCTCCGCTGCTGCCACCATACATACCATCTGTTCGGGCTTCAAAAGAGCTGGAGCTTCTTGATATAACAACGGAAGCCCACCCGCTGGCCTTCAGGAAAAGGCCGACTGGAACAGTTAATATTGTCGATATGTCGGAAAGAGGCGATTCTCTTATCTGGGGCAGAGTGGTTACAGGCCGGTCACTTAAAGGTGGTTCAGGGTTTTTCATGGTTGAAGATGAAACAGGTATTGCAGATGTGTTTGCACCGTCTCCATGGTATCGGAAAGCCTCGGTTATTCTAAGACAGCCAGACGCAACACTGCTGCTGCGCTGCGAGACCACAACGGAGCGAACAGTTGTTAGAAGGGTATTGGAAGAATAAGTTAACAAATTGCTGAAACTGTATCGGGATGATATAGCTGCTTCTCCGGCTAATTTCCAGTGTTGTAATGATATCGGAGCTGTGCGATAAAAATGGTATCATTCGCGGATCTGTAAACAATCCTGTGTTCATCATTGATACGCCTGGACCAGTAACCAGCCAGACCATGTTTCAGTCGTTCCGGTTTGCCGATACCCTTGTCGGGCGAACGCTGAATATCTTTGATGAGTACATTGATCCGCTTCAGAATTTTTCTATCTACCCTTTGCCAGTAAAGGTATTCCTCCCAGGCAATGGAGGAGAAAGTCAACTTCATTCGATGAGCTCTTTATCTTTACCATAGCCGGTTTCAAGTTCGGCAATGGATTCAAGCAGAAGTCTCGCATTTTCTGGGGAGCGAAGCAGGTATGTTGTTTCCTCCATGGCCTCATAGTCTTCAAGAGACATTATTACCACAGGACTCTCACTTTTACGGGTTACAATCACAGGGGCATGATCACTGCATACCTCTGTCATTGTTTTAGCGAAGCTTGCCCGTGCTGCTGTATAGCTGATGGTTTTCATAAATACTCCAAACAGTACATGTACTATTAACCGTACAATATCATAATTCCATCAAGCAATGCTGTCAACACATCTAATCATGGTGACAGGTAAAACGCTCCA
>JAOZLN010000296.1 GCA_029934845.1 Candidatus Sabulitectum sp. | reverse complement strand
CCCAATGAACCCAATAGGTAAGCGGTATTCTTAAGATTACAATAAACCATTTGTGTGAATCCTGCAGGAGAAGCCGCGTCAACCTGATACGCCTCCACCAGCTCCAGGGTTTCCGAATCGTAGCGATAGATCAGTCCCTCGGTGGATGCAATAAAAACATTCCCGGGATACATCATCAGGCTTCTGGCTCCTGGCATATCCGATATGGTACTGATAACGGTGAAGTCTTCCGGTGCAATAACATGAAGCCCTGCCTTGAACGCCATTTCATATTCAGTAAGATCGGTGCAGCCAAGAAAAAGAATTGAACAGATTACTGCTGCTAACAATACTGCCGATATTGCTGTAATTCCTCTTTTTTTGCTGCCTACCATGACACAACTGCCGAAAAGAGGAAGTGCCTTACAGGTGACCATGCTCTGGGGTTGCCCATTTCTCCGGTTGGATCTCCGGTGGTGTGGAAAAGAGATGTATCATAGATGTGAGTGATATTGTCTCTGTTGAAAACATTAAACACTCCTGCCATAAGCTTGACTTCCCCAATACCGAAATCGAAGCCCCTGGATACTGTTAAATCGGTCTGCATGGTAAATGGTCTTCTCTCGGAGTTTGTCTCATGCAGAGTGCTTTCAGTTGGAGGAAGAGAATATGGTGTTCCACTTCCATACTTCCATGAAACGGCAATGGACGTATTCTCTACGGGATATATACCTGCCAGTTCCGGCCCTTCAGAGCCAAAGAAGGTATATCCCAGGGTTGTTCCAGCCTGGTGAGCCTGATCCCAGTCAAGAAAGTTTTCCTCTCTGGAGATATAGTAAACTCCCTGTTGTGCATTGTTGTACATCTCCAGCATTGATGAATACTTTCCCTTTGCAATAGAAAAGGTATAGAAAAGCTGGCCGGATACATTGCTTCCCGGTGCCCTGGACACACTGGTTTCAATGCCTCTGACATTCCCGTGACTGTTATCATTTGTAAATATATAACTGGTACTTTCCTCGTGGTTCTCTGTGCTGACCAATCCGGTTATATCTTTGTTGTAAAATGATATGGCCAGGTCAGAGAATCGATCCAGTTCCTGACGGATCCCAACTTCAAAAAGTTGAGTAAGCTCCGGATCAAGATCCGGGTTCCCGGCAATTACCCGTTCAGCACCCATGTTGTATGTTGTCTGAAGGTATAGGCTGTTCATAGGAGGCATCTGGAAGTAATGACCAAAAGTTGTAAAGAAAATAGATCTCTCGCTGAATGGAACTGAGAAACTGAATCTGGGACTGATGTGTACTTTTGCCTCAACAGGTACTCCGCCGCCGGTTTCCAGATCAAATACTGACGTATTTGTATTGAAGTAATCGGCGCGGACACCAGCAGTTGTTATTGAGCCTCCCGAGAACCGGTAACTTGCCTGTGCGTAGCCGGCTATGGAATAAGGATAAGCGTTCCACAGGGAAAGATAGGCATTGCCCGGAGCAAGGAAATAGGCATTATACTGATACAGATCGTAGTATTTACCCGATACACCAACCTTCATCCTGGCCCTGGGGTTTGGATTCAGATCAAGACCGATGTTCGCCGTAGATACAATTGCTTTTGAATCATGCCATACATTCTGATGAACACCATCGTAAAAGAAACCAAGTTGACTTTCGAAAAGCTGGGGCGGCGTGTACTGGGTCATCCAGAAAAGCGGATTTGTTCCTTCACCAACATAGCCCCCCTCGGGATCGTAAATTCTGTTCCAGTTCTGGAATTTCACAGTTCCTATGGTTACTTTTAGATTGGTCTTATCGCCTATGAGATGAGACATGTTAAGAATCAGACCGCCAGTCTCGCTGAACATTACAGGCAGAGCATAGTCCTGACTTCCGGGTGGATACAGATGTCCCTCTACGATCCCGACCTGACCGTATCTGGACCAGGCCCACTGGTTCCATCCATGTTCTCTGTACGATCCCACGGCATTCAAAGAAAATATCGTTCTGGCCACAGGCCGGTATGACAGCTTCACCATTCCGGAAGCATCATTCAACCAGTTGTAAGACCAGTTGTCTCTGGTATCCAGATTATTTTCCCCGCTGGTAGAAAACTGCCCCGTGGCACTAATTGTAACTTCACCTGGAACATTGACGCCAATGGCAGGCAAAAGGGTTTCCGTAATGGGGTCAGGGCCGGAAAGTGTAACTTCCCCGCTGGTCAGGTCTTTTCTGCAAAGGTCAACATCAATACTCTCTGTAAATACCTGTTCTCCGGATGAGATCATTGTTGATGTTGCATCACCCAGCCGGCCGGAAATGGTGCCTCTGAATGAGTCACCGCCTTCCTTACCTATAAGATCCACTATCCCCGAAAGAGAATTCCCGTACTCTATGCTTAATCCGCCTGTCATAAGAGTTGCATTAGACACTGCGGAGACTGGAATATCAAAGTTGAATCTGTTATCCATTGGAGAGCGCAGTGAGATTCCGTCAAGCACATAATCAACCTCGCCGGCTCTGCCCCCGCGAACATGCAGTTCCCCATCCTGATGTACCACTCCTGGTTGCGTGGCGATCATGTCAACTATGGTACTGGATGTCATTGTTCGCATTTCAGAAAGATCGAGCTGGAAAGCAGTTGCCGGAATATCTCTAAGAATTGTAGTTCTGGACTGGGTAACAAGTATAACAGTTGAACCGGTGGCGTCTTCCTGAAGCGCAAAGTCTATGCGACTGACATTGTCAGCTTCAACAACAACCATCTCAACTCTTGATGTTGCCCTTCCGACCATTCGAGCCTGTACGGTATATGTTCCCGGCGTAAGACCGGCAATAACATACTCTCCCTGAGCAGAGGTCATTGCACCGAAAGGTGTTCCTTCTATAATAACTGTTGCACCTATAAGCGGCTCGCCATCGCCAGTTTCAACTAGACCGGCAATTATACCTGAAGAGGAAGCAGAAGCAGTTAACGAAATCAGAAAGATCAACAGAACAAGCACTTTTCTCATACTAAAACTACCCTTCTCGTTTTGCAATACATTTCTGTTCCGGAAGCTCAATCTTGCTTCCTTCATTTTACTACTCTCTTGCTAAGGTTTTTCTTGTTGCACCCTCTAATACTATAGTATATTTTTAGAGCAGTGTTCCAAATCATCCACTTGATCGGGGCTTTTGGGTCGATTCCGTACTATATTTTTCTTCAAAGTGCATGTTTTTTAAAAAATACTTGTCTGGAAATTGGATTTTTCCATTACGGTATTTACACAATACCTGTGTATCCCCAGTCTCACCTTTCCTTTAACGCGAAAAAGCCACTGATCTTTCCATTATAGACTTTTCATATATATGCCCGGCGATGTTTTGCTCTCTCCCAAGTACCATCCGCCGGCAGATAGACCAAGTGTTCACTATCCCTGCATAGTGATATTTATCATTATTTTTGTCATCTTTCCCCTTCGACTACACACTCACTATATTGTATTATCAAATTACCTAAAGGAGT
>JAOZLN010000295.1 GCA_029934845.1 Candidatus Sabulitectum sp. | reverse complement strand
TGCAGGGGCTGGTAATCAGAAGACCAGGTGGAATTTTTGCAGCAGTGTGAACTGCTCTTCACACAAGTGTTACCCATGCTTCACACATACACACACAATAACAAATGTATTTAAGTATAAAAACAGAATAATTACTGGTAAGCTTTTTGCATATGAAGTGTGTATGATGAAAAACACAACACTTTTGAAAAAGGACAACCGCGGAGCAGCGCTGATGATCGCTCTGCTTGCTGCTGTAATTGTTATGATGGCGGCTTCTCTTCTTATTGGTCTTACCAGAAAGCTTGTGGATGCCCATGTAGAAAGAATAAGTGCCGCACAGATAGCCCTTTCCGAATCGAGCGCAGCAGATGGGCTTGCTTTTATGCTTTCGCAGAGAGGTCTCGGTGTTGCATCAGAACCTCTTCATTTTGAACTGGCAGCGGTTTCCACGGAATTCGCCCACATTGAAACCGGCACTGCCGGTATAAGAACAGGTTTTTATTCTGTGGAGAACTCGCAGAACGCAGTATTTATTCCTGCTGGAAATCGTCTTGTATCGGTGCAAAAAATTGATCAGACCTCGGTTCTTGTAACATTTTTCAGCGGAGATACTTTCAATCCTGTATCTGAATACACCTTCGAAACCGATCTTTTCCCTACTGCAGGAACTCCTTTTGTTTACCGGGAAGAAGAAGGGGCAGTTGTGGTTTTTGAGGGTGAAGGAAAAACTCTTATTGCAGTATTAACTGCTGACGGTGTTCAGGTACAGACAATGATTGATTCAAGAGTTCTTTCTTCAGGCTCCAGGCTTTTCGCAACAGAAGCTTCCAGCGGGGCTCCAATGCTTATTATTACCGGAGGCTCTAATCTGGCCACTCTCTTTGATCTGTTATCCGGTGACGCTGTTCGTATTGGTTCGCCTTCGGGAACGTGCCCTGCTTTTCTTTCTGACGGAACAATGATCGGGTCTGTCTCTCAGGTGCATTCCTCTTTTGGAGCTGCAAATGTTGTGGATGCTTTCAGTGGAGATTTTAACAACGATGGAATGGAAGACATGGCCTTTGCAACCAGATTTTCTCTTTCTGTTTATTCAGGTGCCACCGGAGAGATACTAAGGTCCAGTCCCGGTGGTTCTTTGTCTTCCTGGGGAAGTGTGGGGGGAAGAACCGGATTGTGCGGTATGTGGGACATGCCGGTGGGCAGCGACAGATGGTTCCGTCTGGGGTTTGATGGTTTTACCGAGTTTAACCCCGAGATGGTCTACGAACTGGGATGGCAGGGAAGATTTCAGGGACAGGGAAATACGCTGACAGGTTTTATTAACGACATTGCAGTTATCGCATCTTCATCGGGGTACATTCAGGAACTTTTAGCCGGTGAAATATTTATTGGTGATGCTGATGGTGGCGAGACTGATTTCTTCAGTATCTCGGAAGATGGTGTAGATGCCTGTTTCAATCCTGTGAACGGTGATGGGGTTAAGCTGGCATTCTCTGCTGTAAATCAGTACAGAGGCAGAAGAATCCCAGGAGAGACTTACATATTCTCCATCTACGAATCAAATGGCGGAATCAGGGTTTTTCACACAATCGAGGGGCTGGATCTATGAAAAAAGGTTTTACCCTTGTAGAACTTGTTGTGGCCTCTGTTGTTATTCTTGTGGTTCTTACAGCTCTTTCAGTGGCTTTGATATCCTTTGTAAGAGGCGGAAGAGCCCTTGAACTTCAAGAGGGCGCATTTACCCTTGCCCGCGTAGAGATCGCCGAGATCGAAAGACTGGAAGAAATACCAGAGCCGGGCAGAACTGCAAGACCTGATACTTTGTGGGGTCATCCTTACACAATAGAAACAACCGTTGGCTCCCAGGGAGAGAACGCCGTAGAAGTTTTTGTGGCAGTCTCTTCAGGAGACTCGATATCAATAGAATTAGCCAGAAGATTTTACATTGAATAGAAACACAAACAGACAGGAGTTGTTATGAATGTTCTCAGGTCACGACAAAAAGGGGGGAGAGGGTTCACGTTGATCGAGGTTGTCATCGCTTCGATAATTCTTGCAATTGTTGTTACTGGAATCGCTGCCTTCTTTATGCACATCATTAAGATGTCAGATCAGATGGATGACCAGGGCAGAGCAATTGAGATCTGCCGCGAGGGCATTGAGTCTCTTAGAACCCAGGATGTTGTATCTATGGATGACGGATGGCAAAGCCCGTCTGAGACCGTAGACATGTTTACCAGGTCTATATGGATAGATACACCTTATGCCCAGTACCCGGAAGCAAAGCATGTCAGATGTCGTGTAACATGGACAGGGGCTGCTGGAGCAGACAGCATCAGCCTCAGTACCATTCTATAGGAGGTGAGTGGAATGAAAAAACGCATTTTTAAAACTGGAATGACTCTCATTGAACTGGTTGTTGTTATAGGTATTCTGGGAATTCTGTTCACCGCTGTTTATATGTTATTCGTAAAGGGGACAGAACAGTTTCACTTTACACGCCGTCAGAATCAGCTTGCAACAACAGGCAGACTGGCTCTTGAGATGCTCTCTGACGAGATATTATGGGCTGGTTACATGCCCTATGGAGGCTGGACAGAGGAACAGTGGCAGCCGGTCGAGGTGGCCACCGACGGTACTTTCGATTTCTATGCTGACATGGACGGAAACAAAGCCTTATCAAACTCGGATCACAGGAATATCTACCTTGATACTACCGAGAATATTCTTCACATAACCGATGACGGAACCATGGACAGGATTGCCGGTACAGATATCACAGCAATTCAGTTCAACTTTGTCGACAGCGATGGAGGTCTTCTTGCAAAACCTCTTAATGAAGTCGATAGAGAAGCTGTTCGTCATATTGTCATCAAGCTGACTCTTCAGAGCACATACATGGGCGATGTTTATCAGACTGTGATGCAGACAATGGTTTCCCCAAGAAACCTGGGTGTCTATCACAACTTTGATCCACTTTTCTACATGCCCCCTCCTCCCGATGCAAAGATAGTTGTGAATATTGATGGAGATTCCACAGCACACGCCCCGACAGTTCATCAGGATAGGCTGCTGACACAACTGGATGCCTGGGGATTCACACTTGTAGATCTTACCGATGACGAACTGATGGCTTATGATTACGACAGTTCCGGGGTAGACATAGTTATTTTAAGAAACATGTCTGGTGCTGTTTCAAGCAGCCACAACGATATTCCAGGCCTTGGTGCTGCTCTTCTTGCCATACCGGTTCCTGTGATAATGCTGGATCCGGACGATGCGGTTGAAGTTTTCCTTATGGGGGAAGGCGCAGGGTTCTCGCCATCACCAGGCTACGGTGAAATGTTCAAAACGGAGCTGGACCATCCGATACACGCAAGCATTGATAGTCTCTTATTTAAAATGTACGAGATCAACACCGGAACTACCATTACTCTTATCGATTCTCTCTATCCCATTCCCGGTGTTGGAACAGAGTTGATCACCGCTTCACTACCAGACAGCACTT
>JAOZLN010000294.1 GCA_029934845.1 Candidatus Sabulitectum sp. | reverse complement strand
AAAGCCTTGAGCAGAACACATTCGGTGCCGTTAAAGTGATTCTGGGTGGAGACGCGGATTGATATTTAGAGATCTTTTAAGGTGGAAGAGTCAGGCAGCCGGAATCGATATTGATGGTATCCGGGAAAAGACATATGGCTGAAATGACTTAGCCTTGTGCATGAACGGGAATAGAGTCACTTATGTTTGCTGATGACTACGGGGCCAGCTTAAGGGACTGATCGTTTTTCAGACATTTTGTTAAATATTCGATTGGAAGGAGTTATTTTGAAAAAGGTCTCAAAAGATTTTCTTGGCAGACTTCTAGGGGAAGCCAGCCCATCCGGTTATGAGAACTCGGTTGCTGCCATATGGCGGGATTATGCAGGAGAATTCAGCCATGAAGTTAAGGGAGATTACCATGGTAACTCATATGCCACCCTTAATCCAGGTGGCAAAGTCTCCGTTTACATGTCCGGCCATATAGATGAAATTGGACTGATGGTAAAGTCTATCACGGAGAGTGGATTTTTGAAAATAGCTCCTGTAGGTGGTGTGGATCCCCATGTAATAGCCGGTCAGAGGGTGTACGTTCACACCAAGAAGGGACCGGTGTTTGGTGTACTGGGCAGGAAGGCCATTCACCTTCTAAAACAGGACGAGAGGAAAAAGGTTTCTGAAATAAAAGACATGTGGATAGATATAGGTGTAAGGAATCGCAAGGAAGCAACGAAGATTGTAGCCATAGGAGACGTGGCCACAATAGCCGTCGGCTTTAAGAAGCTCAGGAAGTCGATTTACGTAGCACGCGGATTTGATAACAGAGTCGGTTCATTTGCGGTTATCGAAGCCCTCAGACTGCTTGCAGGGAAAAAGGATCTTGTCCACCGGGTAACTTCCGTTGCGACTGTTCAGGAGGAAATTGGTCTCCGCGGAGCCATCACCAGTTCCTACAATGTGAATCCACAGATAGGATTTGCGGTTGATGTTACACATTCATCAGATATTCCGGGTGTAGACAAGGACCTGTTCGGGGACATCAAGCTGGGTGACGGAGCTGTTATTGCGAGGGGGCCAAACATAAATCCCCGGCTGTTTGAGCTTCTTGTGAAGACAGCGGAAGACAATAAGATTCCGTACAAAATAGTCGCTGAGAACCGGGGAACAGGCACTGATGCAAACGCCCTTCAGCTGTCAAGAGGTGGCGTGGCCACTGCTCTTGTAAGTATTCCAAACCGGTATATGCACACACCAGTGGAGGTTGTTTCCCTTGATGATGTTGAAAATGTAGTGAAGCTTCTGGCTGAAACCATAGCATCAATCAGGTCAGCCGAAGATTTTATTATCTGACTTGGAAAGGGGTTTCCGGAGTTGGTTCCGGGAATTCTTTTTTGCTCAGGAATATTCACAGCGCCGGAATGTTTTGATCCTGTGAGGAGAGATATGAGTGAAATGAAAGTTGTTGGCACATACAGCAGCAGGTACGAGGCAGAAATGGCCAGGGAACTTCTGCTGGAACAGGGAATCAAATCCATGATTGCAGCAGACGACTGTGGCGGTCAGCTTATGGGACTTTCGTCAATAAGGAAGACAGGGATAAGAATACTGGTCAGAGACGAGGATCTGGTAAGGGCAGAAGAGGTGCTACAGGTACTTAAGTTAGATTGACATAATTGAACCGCGCAGAGGTTAGTTACACTTTTACGAAATGGGGTGCCATGAAAAATACAATAATTTCAGCCATGCTTCTTTCTGTTGTGGCTAATGCAAACACTGCGAGTTTTGGCGTTACTCATTTACCGTCTCACCCTGTGGCAGATGTTATGGGATATGTTTTAAGCTGGAATAATATTATCTGTGATATTCTTCCTGACCCGGATGTTACATTTTTAGCGAATCCTCCTGAACAGGCAGGTTGGCCTGTTGATCTTACCAATGATCATGGTGTGTCTGAAGGTGGGATGCTTATTAATGCAGATTCAGATCCGGAACTGGAAATTCTTTTTGCGACAACTCACCGGGTACACCTGTTTAACCACGATGGAACATATGTTCCTGGTTGGCCGGTTACTGTGCCAACCGGCAGCAGAATCAGTGGACAATGTGCTTTCGGTGATCTTGATGGGGATGGTATTGGAGAGATCGTTGCAGTATCTGATAACTGGCCTAACGGGAATTCTGCATGGACTTACGCTTATGATGTTTCCGGAGACATGCTAACCGGTTTTCCAGTTATTACAAACGGCGATCATACCAAGTCACCTACCGTGGTGGATCTGGATGGTGACGGCGAATGTGAAATTATTGTGAACGAAAGAGGCGTGTCATCCGGGCTTTTGTACATTTTTGACGGTGCCGGTCAGTTACTAGCAGGCTGGCCTCAGGCTTTGAATCATGTTCCTGCTTCATCTGCCGGCGCAGCAGACCTTGATAACGATGGAATCAAGGAGATCGTATTCGAGTCTTACAGTAGCATTTATGTTTTCTCGCTTGATGGTACAATTTTATCTGGCTTTCCGTATACCCCTTCCACGGGGGATGTGTTCTCTTATTCTGCGCCGGTATTTGCAGATATAGATGATGACGGTTTTCCGGAAATAGCTGTTGGCGGTCACAAACTGAGTGGCAACAGTCATATGTTTTTGCTGAATCATGATGGAACTGATTGCAGCGGCTGGCCCAAAACTACCACCTATTGGATTTATGCACCGGCTTCATTTGCGGATATCGACGGCGATGACGATCTTGAAATTATTGTTGGAGATCAGGTCGCCTCAGGATCTCCTGCAAATAAAGTATATGCATGGCATCATGATGGTTCCTCTATTGCCGGTTGGCCGGTTGGTCCCATCTGGGCGATCAATGCTCAGGTTACTGTGGCAGATATCGATGGTGACGGTGATCCAGAGTTAATGTGGGACGACAATACGAGCCAGGGGAAATTGATGGGGTATCACCACAATGGAGTTGCAATTACCGGTTGGCCTATAACAACTTCTGGTTCAACATTTTTTCAGACACTGGCAGTTGGTGATGTGGATCTTGACAGTGATCTGGAATTGTTGTCACTGACTCAAATTTCAAACTTGTGTTCTGTCCATCTGTGGGATCTGCCTGATGCGGTGAATACGGATGATATTCTGGTGCCAATGTTTCAGTATGGTCCTGGAAGAGACGGCCTGATTCTGGAGGCTTCTGCTCAAGGAGTGGAAGAGGTGCCATCCCCATTGTCTGACATGACTGTAACTGTATCTCCCAACCCATTTTCTATGCAGGTAACTATTACGGTTGCAACGATTAATACACCATTGGAATCTCTTCAAGTCTTTGATATTTCCGGAAGAATGGTCAAAGAGATCTTCCCGGTTACTACTGAGGGAGGTGCAGTTTTCCACTGGAATGGGGAATCTGCATCTGGTACGGAAGTTCCTGATGGAATGTATCCGGCAATCGTTTCAGCTGGAAATTCTTCATCCAGTGTAATGTTGCTGAAGCAGTAAGAGAGAATGCTGGTAGTTT
>JAOZLN010000293.1 GCA_029934845.1 Candidatus Sabulitectum sp. | reverse complement strand
ACCTGAAGTCAGGTTCCAGATGGACGGTGCTTACCGGTGATTTTCCTGAATACGGGAAGTATGGAAGTTTGTGGCTGAACGGCAGATCCAGACACTATCTTGGGGTAAGCATTATTTCCCCTGAAGTTGCTGCCATCTGTGCGGAAGAACAATTGGCCACCGGATTCTTTTCCAGCCTTAGAAGTGCAGCTGCTGCACGTGGTATTTTCTTGAACGAGTTTTTTGCAGGTGCCGGTACTCCCTGGCTTGATATGGGTGAGCCGCATCTTTTCAGGAAACACCTTCTTGCCCGGGGGAATTTTATTCACCCGTCTGCTGTAGTCAGCGACGAGGCGACAATTGAGGGCTTTTGCTGGATTGGCAGTTCGTGTATAATCAACAGTAATGTGCTTATTCGTAATTCTGTTGTTCTTGAAGGTTCAGAGCTTTTATCAGGAGCATCTCTTATTGACAATGTCTTACCTTGGTTTTCCCGAAGGAGCTGAAGATTGACTGAACGGATGGAAGATCTTGTACGATGGATAAACGACAAGTACGGAACTGTCAGCAGCATTACCCCGATTGCCGGTGATGCTTCCGCCCGTGACTTTTATCGTATGGAGAGCGGTGCCGAGACATATGTGGTCATGGACAGCTCACATACACCACTGTGGCCCTGGCTTGACATTTACCGTCTTCTAAATGAAATGGATTTTCCTGTACCTGAGGTTATTCTCAGCGACGAATCTATCGGCTATGTGATTCAGAAGGACCTTGGCAGCATGCGCCTCTGTGATGTGACAGACGACGACGATTACCATTCATATCTTACAGAATCGCTTGGTCTGCTAAGACGACTTCAGAGGGAAATAACACCCGAGATCGCCAGTGGCAGTATTGCCGGCAGAAGATATTTTGCTCCCAGTTTCTTTATGGCAGAGCTGGAACATACCCTTGAACATCTTTTCTTCAGGTTGCTTCGGGTGCCCGTTCAGGAATTGTTTGAACTTCAGAAGCATTTCCGGAAATTGTCTGAAAAGGCAATGGGATCAGGAATAACTGCTTTTACTCATCGAGACTTTCATTCTGCAAACTTGATGATCTGCAAAGGTGGAGTACATATTATCGACTGGCAGGATGCCAGGCAGGGGCCACCATGCTACGATCTTGCAAGCTTGCTTCGGGACAGCTACAAAAATTGCGGGGACCGCTGGAAGGGTCTTGCTTCGTCCTATGTACTTGGCATTGGTGGAGCTAATATGTTCGAGTTTGTTTTCAGTGCCCTCCAGAGAAATATGAAGGCTATTGGAACTTTTGCTTATCAGTACAGAGTTCTTGGAAACGATAAATATTTGAAATACATTCCGCATACACTTCTTTATCTTGAAGACTATTCAAAGGTTTGTCCGGCGGTTAAATCCACGGTGGACACTGTTATTAATCTGATCGAAACACACACAGGTGAGATTGACCTGAGGAACTTCAGGGATCCGGACTCACCAGTGAAAATAACCAGGTAAATACTGCGAAAGAGGAAAAATGGAGAGAATCCTAACCGGTGACAGACCCACTGGTCCCCTTCATCTGGGGCATTTTGTGGGCTCACTTAGAAACAGAGTAAAGCTGCAGAACCAGTACGATACATACATTATTATTGCAGACATACAGGCACTTACAACTCACTGGGAAACCCCGGAGCTTATAGGTACAAATGTCCGGGAAGTGGCTCTTGATAACATTGCAGCAGGTCTGGACCCAAATAAAACCAGCATTTTTGTGCAGAGTATGGTTCCTCAAATTGCGGAGCTGACAGTGTTGTTCGGACTCTACACCACTGTAAGCCGGCTGAAGCACAATCCTACCATTAAAACAGAAGCCAGACAGTACGGATTTACAGACATGACCTATGGGTTTCTTGGCTATCCTGTAAGTCAGGCTGCGGATATTCTTTTCTGTCGGGCCAATCTTGTTCCGGTGGGGGAAGATCAGTTACCTCATGTGGAGGTTACTCGATTTGTAGCAAGAAGATTTAACGAGCTTTATGGTGATGTTTTCCCTGAGCCAAAGGCAATGGTCAGTGAAATATCAAGACTGATCGGTCTGGATGGAAACAGCAAAATGAGCAAATCTCTTGGCAATGCCATTTATCTTAAGGACGATCCCAGAGAGATAAAGAAAAAAGTCATGAGTGCGGTAACAGACCCTGCGCGGATTCACAAAACAGATCCCGGTCATCCGGATATCTGTACTATTTTTGCTTATCACAAGGCTTTCAATGCTTCTGAAGTACCGGAGATCGAGGAATCTTGTAAAAATGGCACAATTGGATGTGTTGCCTGTAAGAAGAACCTTATCAAAAAGCTTGAAAAGACCCTTGCCCCGATCAGAGAGAGACGGGCTCAGTATGACAAACCCGGTGTTATAGAAGATATCCTTGTTAGTGGTACAGACAGGGCAATTATGGCCGGGAAAGAAACTATGGCTTCAGTAAGAGAAGCCATGCACACAGCTTACTGGAAAGAGAGATAGCGAAGAATGCTTTCCCTTTACAATACAATGACCAGACAGAAGCAGGAATTTACTCCACTTGCTCCCCCGTTTGTCGGTATGTATGTCTGTGGTCCTACGGTATACGGCCACAGCCATCTTGGGCATGGGAAAAGTTATGTAAGTTTTGATGTGCTTCTGCGATATCTCAGATACCTTGACTACAAAGTCAGATATGTGCAGAACATCACCGATGTAGGGCATCTTACCGATGACGCTGATTCCGGTGAAGACAAGCTGCAGAAGCAGGCTAAACTCGAGAAACTTGAACCCATGGAAATAGCAGAGAAGTACACTGCCAGCTACTTCCGTGATATGGATCTTCTGGGAAACTTGAGGCCTGGTATATCGCCCAGAGCCAGCGGACATATTCCAGAGCAGATCGAGCTGGTAAAGACTCTTTTGGAGAAAGGGCATGCATATCAGGTTGGCGGCAACGTCTATTTTGATGTTTCATCTTTTCCTGATTACGGGAAACTCAGTGGCAGGATCGGTGATGATCAGAAAAGCGGAACCCGTGTTTGCATAGCGGACGACAAGCGGAATCCCAGAGATTTTGCTCTCTGGCTGGAAGCTGGCGAGGATCACATACTTAAATGGAGCACTCCCTGGGGCTGGGGATACCCAGGCTGGCATATTGAATGCTCCGCCATGGCAATGCGTTACCTTGGTGAAACAATCGATATCCATGGAGGCGGGCTCGAAAATGTCTTTCCTCACCACGAATGTGAAATAGCCCAGTCTACCGGAGCCACCGGTAAGGAATTTGTCAGATATTGGATGCACAACAACATGGTTACTGTGGACGGCAGGAAGATGGGGAAGAGCCTGGGCAATTTTACACTGCTTAAAGACCTGTTCCAGCGGTGGGACCCTATGGTTGTAAGGCTGTATATCCTGCGTAGTCACTACCGCAGCCCGCTGGATTTCTCGGACGAGGGGCTTGCAGGGGCTAAGAGCGGTCTTGAAAGGCTTCTTA
>JAOZLN010000292.1 GCA_029934845.1 Candidatus Sabulitectum sp. | reverse complement strand
CTAGTGTTGTTGCATGGGGAGATGCCGTATTTGTTTCTGATACCAGCAAGGTAAAACAGGTTCTGGAAATGATCTGCATAAAGTACCTTGACTGTTCGCCAGAGATAACAGAAGGTATGGCAGAAAGAACCTGTGTGGTTTCTATAAGAGTTAACAGCGTAACAGGCAGGGAGGAAAAGAGTTGATCCTTTTACTGACACTGCTGTCAGCCTGGCCCCTGGAGTGGTATCAGGAGTACAGCCAGCTGAACTGGGGCAGAATGGAAGAGATATCTTCTGAATACGGAGATTCAGCAGTTGAACAAGCGACTGATGCCATTTCACAGTTTGGCAATGGAACAGGAGATCCCATCGCAACTGCCACTTCGGCGGTTGCTTTGGACAGTACCGACTACAGAACATGGACCGCTCTTGCATTTGTGGGAATGGAACTGGACTCGCTGAGGATGGACAGCCTTTTTTCAAGGGCTTTTCAGCTCGTTGCTGGTGTTGATCCTTTGCTTAGCGAAACATATGGCTACTGGCTGTTGTCCATGGGGAACAGCGCAGAGGCTGTGGTTCATTCCTGCATCTCACTTGAAGCTGACTCTTCCTTTGCTCCGGCATGGTTGACTTATTCCATGGCTCTTGTGGATGATGGAAGGCTTGATGAAGCTTTGATAGTGTCGGAAGAGGCAGTCAGGCGTTTACCTGATTGCATTCCTCTTCTGCAGCAGTATGGACAGGTTCTTGAACAGTCGGGGGACGCTCTGCGCGCTATCGATGTTTACCGTGAAGTCATATTGCTTGATCCAATACGAGTCTCTGCTTATGCTTCTCTGGGGCCGGTTCTGGAAGGAATTAAGCGGAATGGAGAAGCCCTTAAGGTTTACAGGGAGGTGTTACGGATCAGTCCGGAGTACAGCTGGGCATGGGCTCGGCTGGCAACCTGTCTGCTGGAGGAAAATCGGTTTGATCTTGCAGACAGTTGTTTTAGTAATTCTTTGGAATTTTCTGCGGACAACTCGTGGGTCCTCTACCAGCTTGGAAAACTAAGAACAGATTCTGATCCGGTTTATGCCATTGAATTGTTTCAGCGCACGGTCCAACTTGATCCGGATTTTTCCAGTGCGTGGCAGGAACTGGCTTTTCTCTACGAGTCCGAGAACAACCTTCCTGAAGCCGAGATCGCCTTGAGAAGATGTATAGATCTGGATCCGGAATCGTGGTTGTACGGAGAGCTTGGCTGGGTTCTTGAAAACATGGAGATGTACACCGAGGCTGCTGAAATGTATGAAGCCGGTATTTCAATTGATCCACAATATCTTTACGGGTGGCAGCGCAGGGGTGACATCTTTAACATTAACGGAGACAGCAACCTGGCCTCTGCATGGTACAGAGAAGCTCTACAGACTCTTGATATAGATGATCCCTGGATATGGAGAGAACTGGGCAGTATGGCAGTGGCTGAATCATTGTTTGATTCTGCAGGATACTGCTTTCAGATGGCACTGAAGACTGATCCAGAGTATTCACCGGCATTGCTCGATCTTGCAAGGATTCAGAGAAAGACCGAAGAATTTGAAGGCGCAATGTTGTCTCTTGAAGAGTATCTTCAATTGAGTGGAGATTCTGCA
Organism: Candidatus Sabulitectum sp.; assembly: GCA_029934845.1. Lineage (GTDB taxonomy): Bacteria > Fermentibacterota > Fermentibacteria > Fermentibacterales > JCC-6 > Sabulitectum. The sequence goes on along the minus strand of JAOZLN010000292.1, from coordinate 1,890 downwards.
GTGGTTTCTGCTGAGATGATACTGCTTAAGGATCTTGGTGGTGAAAGCACAGATTCTCTCACGGCGGTAATGTTGGAACGGTGGCCGGACGGGTGGATCGTTGCAGGGTGGAGTGCTTACGATAACTCATTCATTGACCTCGCACGGGAGTTTGCCGGCATTGCATTTGATTCTGCGCTGGAAACCCCATGGCAACTGATAAACCTCGGAGAATTGTTCGCAGTTCTTGAAAGACCGGAAAGACAGTTACTCTGCTACAGTCTTGCCTCTGAAATGGACACCGACGATTTCCGTGTGGCCATTCGCATAGCTGATTTCTATTACGACAGGGGCATGATCAGCAGGTCAATAGACTTACTCACAGAAAGCTACAATTCTTATGAATGGAATGAAACTCTTACTACCGCTCTTGCTGAAGCTTATTTGTTTGATGATCAGCTGGCAGATGCCGAAATGCTTCTTCTGCAGGTTGTAGAGAGAAATCCATCTTCCGTGTATGCGATCTGTTATCTTGGCCTTATCCAGGAGAACAGAGGGAATCCCGCTGCGGCTCTGGACCGGTATCTGCAGGCTTTGCGGATAGAAACCGGATACGGTTATGCGGAAGACAGACTTCGGTATATCAGCAGCGAGAGCTACGACCCTGCATACCAGCGAAGAAGCAAAGATCCGTTCAACTGGAGTGTATGGATCGATCTGTCCTCTACTGGAGGTAACATTGATGAGCAGTACTACGGCGGTGGTGGAAGTATTTCATTGAACTACGGAGACCTGGGTAGTTCATTATCGTTTGAAACAAATACCCGATCAGAGATCAAGGAAGAGAAAGAGATCAGGAAAACAGCCTGGGCTTCTCTTTCAGCCGAACACTTCCTTACTGATCATCTGTACGCAGGAGCCAGTTCCAGCTGGGACAGGCAGCCGATAACAGTTCGACCGTGGCAGGTAAGTTCATATCTCGCTGCAGGATGGAAAAGCTGGCCTGCCTCGTGGGTATGGATTGCTCCGGAAACGGGAGCCGGTCTGGTAAACACCAGGTGGAGCATAGACCGGGAAAGAACCGATGAGTTAACGGCATATGCTTCTTTAAGTACATGGGCTTCAAGTACGGTTTCGTGGCTTCCCTCTTTGTGGCTTTCAGGAAGTGTTTATCTTCCGCCGCAGAACGCAGACAGAATCGTTGCTGACGCGGTTGGAGAACTGGAATTCGATCTGTCCGGTCGCATTTCTCTGGTTCTGGGTACATCGCTGGACTATACCCGTACTCCGGTGGTTGAAAGCTGGGAGAAGCTCGATTCAGAAATTTATCTCAGGTTGAGGTTCTAACCGCTTTCCCTCCCATGTTATTGTTGAAAATTATCACAGGAGGTAGCCATGAGTTTGTTTCTTGTTATTCTGTTAACTGGTCTTCTTCCTGATTTCAATACCGTTATGATCGATGACCAGAGGATAACCAGCCTGATATCAATTTATCCGGATTCACGGGGCGGTTACTTTGCAGCCTGTCCACAAGGTCTGATCCTGGCAGGGGATAAGGCTGGTTCAGAGCTGACTCAGGCATTCGCCAGGTGCTACAGATATACTGGAGATATTCTGTGGGAGCATGGCTATGATCTTGGAGGATTCTCTGAATTTGATTGTGCTGCTTCGTTAACTGACGGCTATATCTTTGGGGGTACTCACTGGCCAACGGAAGCGCCCCAGTGCGGATTGCTTATTCGTACCGACCTTCCGGGCAACGAGATGTGGAGAAAAACTATACCTCCTGAAGAAGGTTATCAACAGGTATATATCCTCTCAGTTCTCGGGCGGAATAACGGTTCGATCGTTGCAGCCGGATTTTCCGTCCGAGACAATGCTCCACGGAATACCGACGATGCTATTGCGATT
>JAOZLN010000291.1 GCA_029934845.1 Candidatus Sabulitectum sp. | reverse complement strand
GGTGGCTGGAGATGTTCAGGCCATGATGGATTCTCTTGATCTGGGAGATACCAGGTGGGAGGTCACAGGTGACATTACCGATCAGAAGGAATCCTTTAGCAGCATGGGGCTTGCAATTCTTGTTGCCATTATGCTTGTTTATATGGTGATGGCAGCTCAATTTGAGTCACTTCTTGAACCATTCATTCTCGTATTTGAGATTCCCCTGGCTCTTATCGGTGTTGTCTGGATCCTCTTTTTGACAGGCACCACAATGGGAATGACCTCGCTTGTTGGAATTCTTATGCTAATAGGAATTGTGGTTAACAATGGAATTGTGCTTGTGGATTTTGCAAACAACCTTAGAAGGGAAAGCAACACCTCTGCAAGAGAGGCAATTGTTCAAGCGGGTAGAATACGACTGAAACCAATTCTTATGACAGCCAGCACGACTATCCTGGCACTTGTTCCTCTTTCCATGGGTGGCACCAGCAGTGCAGCCCTGTGGGCTCCCATGGCAAGAACTGTAATAGGAGGAATGCTTGTGGCCACACCGCTTACGCTTGTTGTTCTTCCAATTCTTTATGTGGCGCTGGATGGCTTGCACAGAAGAAAACCAACGACAGAATAATAAAAAGGCGGAGCAGCCAGGCTCCGCCTGAAAATACCATGGAGAATTAAAGCAACCGGGTGTTTGAAGTAGGCTTTGGAACCTTGACAACAAGCACTCGAAGAACGCTGTCACTCTGGTTGTACCAGCAGTGTGGAATATCCCTGGGACTTTGAATTACTGTGTCTGCGGATACTGTTTCCTTTTCTTCTCCTACTTCAACAATACCAGTACCTTCCAGAACATAGAAGAATACATCTACAGGAGTTATGTGTCGGATAAGTTTTTCTCCCGGTAGCATTGTTATCACGCTGGACAGGGCGTACTCACTTTCGTAAACTCTTCTTACATCCACCTTGTGCGGGTTTTGGGCAGGGACCTGCTCGGACATCTTTGTTATCTGCACGTTTACTCCAATCCTCTCTTCGTTCTTCTTAAATTTCAATGCAAGAATCATCAGGTCTTCATCAGATACCGGGTTTCTCCAGCTCCTTCTGGATTCAGGAAGGCAGACTGCGATACTATCTGTGGTCAGATCGTGAGAACTGTCATTGAGTGAGAGGGTCCCTTTACCGTGAAGAATAAGAAAACACACTTCAAACGGCATATTATGCTGAGGGATAAACCCGCCGGGGTGAATGGTGAAATGTACCATTCCGAAGGAATCAGAGTCGTGAAGGGATCTTGCATTCAGACTCTCAGCACCTGGGAAAATGGGGGCATTGATCAGTTTAAGAGTTGTCACTTTCGTTCCTCCGATTAATCCTTGTATTCCTTAAGACCTTCTTTAAGGATCCTCAGAGCTTTTCTCATCTTCTCGTTCGACAGGACAAAAGCAATTCTTATCTGATCAAGACCCAGGCCGGGTGTGGCATAGAAACCTGCTGCCGGAGCAACCATGGTGGTTTCTCCTTCGAACTGGAAGTCGGTAAGCATCCATGACGCAAACCTGTCTGCACTTTTTACCGGGATCTGAATTGTTGCGTAAAAAGCCCCCTCCGGTTTCAGAAAGAATACACCGTCCAATCCTGCCAGTTCTTCCATCAGTACATCTCTTCTGCTCTGGTATGTGGCAAGGATGTCTTTGTAATAGTTGTCTGTCAGGTGATGGTAGATCCAGGCGGCACCGTACTGAGCCACAGTTGGGGGGCAGAGACGCGCTTGACCAAGTTTTAAGGCGGCTTCCATTACCGATTTGTTTCTACTGATCATGTTACCAAGCCGGGCACCGCATGAACTGAATCTCTTACTGATTGAATCCATCACTACAACTCTATCCTCGATCTCTGGAAGTTCCAGTGTAGAGAGGTGAGAGCCTCCGTCAAAGATAAAATCACGGTAGACTTCATCAGAGAGCAGGAAAAGATCGTGCTTCTGTACAATAGAAGAAAGGGTTTGAAGCTCTTCAGGGGAGAGTACTGTTCCAGTGGGGTTGTTGGGGTTGCATATAAGTATTGCTCTGGTTTTGCCTGTGATCTTTGCTTCTATTTCTTTAGCTTCTGGAAGGTGGAACCCGTTCTCACACCTGCTGGTGATCGGAACAAGTTTTACTCCGGCCATTGCTGCAAATCCGTTGTAGTTGGTGTAAAAAGGCTCGAAGCATATCACTTCATCACCATGATCGCATGTTGCCATGAAAGCAAAGAAAACAGCTTCGGAGCCACCGGTAGTAATGATGATCTCGTCGGTATCAATATGTATTCCGGATCTGGAATAGTAGGTTGCAATAGCCTCTCTGAGCACATGAAGACCCTGGCTTGGGCCGTAGGCCAGCACTTCAGGAAGACTGTCTTTCAGGGCGTTCCAGTAGCCCTCCGGGGTAGGAATGTCGGGTTGCCCGATGTTAAGATGGTAAACAGAGATGCCGCGAGCCTTTGCAGCGTTTGCCAGGGGAACAAGTTTCCTGATGGGGGAAGCCTGCATGTCTGCGCATCTTTTGCTGATAGCAGTCATTATTTTGCCTTTCGAAAATCCTCTAGAAAAAATATTTACCGGTACATGGGAATTATACTCAGGTATGGCACTAATGCGAAAATGGTTTGCAATATCTATATTCGCTATCTGGAGAAATGGAGAGAAGAATGATAATCCGGCTTGCGGAATTACCTGTTTCAGGAGACTGGAATCATTGCATGGAGAGGGCTGTTCATTCAGTGGGGGTAACACCAAAGCCGGATGTGATAGTTTTTCCGGAGCTTTTCTCAATCGGGTTTGTTCTGGACAAGATCCCGGAGATGGCCATCCGGGAAGATGATCTTAAAGCTCATGTTTTGTCGAAAGCTGCGCTGGAGCACCGCGTTTCAATAGTGGGAGGAACACTTCCTGTGCGAACCAGCAGGGGAATCATGAATATGCTTCCGGTGTGGAACAGCAGGGGGCAACTGATACACACAACAGAGAAGTCCCATCTGTTCAGGAATATGGGAGAGGATTCAGTTTTCACAGCAGGAACTCCTTCTGGTGTTTTTAAAATCAACGGGGTCACTGCCGGTGCCTCTGTCTGCTACGACCTGCGATTTCCAGAGTTATTCAGAAGGCATGTACTCAAAGGTGCTAGAATTATATTTCTGCCAGCTCAGTGGCCGGAGCCCAGGCTTGAACTATTTCGCAGTTTCTTAAGAGCACGGGCAGGGGAAGCTCAGGTTTTTTTTGTGGGATGCAACCTCGGCGAAGACCATCTGGGAGTTAGATTCAGAGGTGGTGGGGGAATAGCTTCTCCAGCAGGGAAGATGCTCCGGTGGAAAGATGCCGGTGAATATCTGAGAGACTATGATGTTGATATGAATGAAGTAGACAGAGTAAGAGATCGTATTGCGTGCCTTCAGGACAGAAGACCTGAAATTTATGGAGTTGAAGAATGACAGAAAAAAGAGTTGATCTTTTCAAGGCTTCAATTGGTTTTGTTACTGTACTTATT
>JAOZLN010000290.1 GCA_029934845.1 Candidatus Sabulitectum sp. | reverse complement strand
ATAGTGTTATCGTTTCCGGGAGGCAGTCCCGTCAAGACTAGAATTTTGCCAGTTTCAGAACCTTGCCCATGAGAGAATCAATGTCTTTCCGGGAGCGCAGTGTAAATCTGTAGAAACCCAGACATCCGAGAATAAGAGGCAGGGGCCAGCCAATGGCCTTTCGCATCATTCTGATCTCGTACAGGAAAGGATCCTGTAGAGCTCTGTTCTTCTCAAGAGAAGCCTTGTCCAACAGTTCAAGCATTTCAAGAAGCATGCTTCGAATAAGCTCTACTCTGCTGAAATTTATCCAATCCACAGTGTCTTCCGGTTTGTGGGAGTGCTTCCCCCAACCCTTACTGATGAAGAGGTAGGGCTGACCTGCTTTTCTGAACGCGTGGTAGTCAGACCTGTCCCCGATGTATCTGGTCAGCGTGGGGATAATTCGGAGCCCCTTCGCCTTTGATGATGCATGCTTAACAATGGCTGGCAGCTGCAGATGGCTTTCTGAACCCAGGATGAAAAGCAGTTGTTTTATTCCCGGAATAAAGAAGTCGACTGGTGGAATTCCCACCTGAAAATCATGACCGATCATGTCCAGGATTACCACGCATGCAAAATCAATCCCATTGCAGTGATCGTTGCAGAATCTGGTGGATCCCATGTTCTCTGTTAGAAAATAGGGTTTCTCCTCTGCGTCGAAGAAAGCTACAATGGTGCTTCGTTCAGGGGATTTCTTCATCAGTGTTTCTGATATGCTCAGGATCAGGGCAACCGAGATCGCATTGTCATCCGAGCATGGAGCATCGATTGCGCTGTCGTAGTGGGCCCCAATAAGAACCGGCAAAGCAGAGCTGTCTCTGCCGGGGATAATTCCTGCAAGATTTGTGAATTGATCTTTGTAAGGTAAACAGAAGTTATTGTTCCTGAAAGGGATCAGCCCGATCTCTTCCATTCTTTTCTTCAGGTATTGCAATGCTATTTCATGACCGGGTTGACTCACTCGTCTTCCCTGTTGAAGAGAAAGTTTTTCTGTATCTCTTCTAATCATCTAACTGAAATCTGAATGCAGGAATTCGTGTGGTTATACCTTTGTCTGTGATCAAATACACAGGAAGCCATGCAGGAGTAACAAGAGTGATCTGAACATCTGCCCTTCTGGGCTTGATATCAAGAATATCCACATCCTCAAGAGCAGTTTCCCATTTTTCTACAATGGTCTCTGCTGCTTCTTTCACCTCTTCCTCAAGATCTATTATGTCTTCTTCCAGCCTCTCGATCTCTTCCTTTGATTCCTCTATATCAGCCTTTGCTGATTTTGTCATTCTTCTTCTTCTGGCTGCACTTGAAAGACCGGAGGTTCTTCTTCTGCCAAAAAGACCCAGCAAACCGGCTATTGATTCACCTGCAGATAGCATCTCCTCGTTCTTTCGTCCTTTGTAGTTGTCTTCATCCTCCTCCAGCTCTCGCTCTTCTTTTGCAAGTTTTGTCTGCAGGCGCTGAAGTTTAGTTCTGGTTTTACCCCTGAGTTTATCCACTTCAATATCCCGAAGTTCTTTAGCTTTTTCCCGGCAGCGAATGGTGAAGTCTGTTTCTGATTCTTCAGGCGAGGCATTCAGTTTAAGTGTAGAGTTGAAAGGAATCTCTAGAACACTGTTGTGGTACAGATAGTTGGAGAAGTCTTTGGTTATGGTTTTCAAGCTTCTTACTGCAGTCCAGTCTGAAGGGTGTGAATCTTTAAAGAAGCAGTCCGGTTCCGGATTGTGAGCAAGATCATCAACTGTAAGTTTTCGTGTTTCCGCCTTTTCCCATTCCATGATTATTCCCTGATCATCTGGCGATACAAGAAAAGCGCGAACATCTGTTTTTGCAATATTTCGTTTTCTGTTCAGAAAAGAAACCTTTGCCAGGGCTATGAGAGAAGGCTCATAGTAAAGCTCTATTTTCTGCTGCCCGGGAACCTTATCCAGAGCCTGCCCTCTGCTGATCTCGACAGGCAGGAAAACCTGCTTAATTCCAGGAGGAAGTACAGGTTGTTTTGAAGCAGATTTAGCAAATTCAGAAGCAGAAGCCAGGGGAGCTGGCACTGTCTCGGGCCTTTGTATTTCCCGGGCGGCAGGTTGAACAAGTTCCTTACTCTGATCCAGAAAGCGGATCTGATCACGGGTGAGCGGGCCTCTCAGATAACTCATTGCCCATCTGGTCTGGAAAACAATTGTTTTGTCTTCGTGCACGTTATGAAGCAGGAACACTCTGGAATCCAGTGAAGATATGATATCATCAATTTCTGATCTGTTGAACCCTGAGCCACTCTCGGCTGAAATGGATTCCAGCCCGTCCTGAAGGCGCTTTTTGTCTCTATCTGTCTGCAGCCTTCCTATGAACCATGTTCCGGCGTTTGACATTCCCTTGTAGTCTATATCCATGGGGTTCTGAGTGGTTAGTATCAGCCCCAGCCCGAAAGCTCTTGCCTGCTTAAGAAGCCTGAGCAGCGGTTTCTTCGAAGGTGGCTCTGCCACGGGTGGAAGGAATCCGAAAACCTCATCGAAGTAAAGAAGAGCTCTGAGACTTGTTGTGCCCGACTGGGTGCGCATCCATGATACCAGCTTTTCCAGCAGAAGAGTAACGAAGAACATCTTCTGACTGTCAGAAAGGTGAGCAAGATAAATAATGCTGTGCCGTGGTTTTCCTGAAGGCGTATGAAGAAGAGAGGCTATGTTCAGCGGTTCACCCTCTAACCACGACTGGAAATCAGGAGATGCTATGATACTGTTCATTGCAATGGCGAGTTTAAATCTGTCTTTTGCAGGGAAGAATGTGTCTACATCGAATACACCAAGCTTGTTCACTGGTGGAGACTGGATAGAGGTTATAAGCAGTGGAAGATCGAGACTCTCCTGCTTTTTCCAGTAGTACTCAATTACTGCAGAAAGCAGAATGTACTCTCTGCTGGAAAGCGGGTCAGAATCAACCCCTATAAGCCCCAGCAAAGCGCTGACAACACCCTGTATCTGCTCTCTGATCAGCTCGGCTTCTGTGGCCCAGCTTAGATCCGGAGGAGTCAGGGTAGATAGTATGGAAATAGCTGTTCCGGCATCTGACCCAGGGGTGAAAACAGTAAATTCCGTACCTTCCTTAAGAGTTCTGATACGCTTCGGAGATTGATCCCAGTCTGCCAGGCCATTTTTCCATGTTTCTGCAACCTGTTGTGCATATTCCTCTACAGATAGTTCTTTCCTTCTGGCATCATCAATATTTACCCAGGGCTTGAAATCGCCGGGCAGCAGATCGGGAAAAGTAAGAAGCAGGTTCGTGATGTCTCCCTTGGGATCAATGATGATGGCAGGAACACTGTCCAGAGCTGCTTCTTCCAGAAGATCGATACACAACCCGGTTTTGCCTGAACCGGTCATGCCAAGGCAGACAGCGTGGGTGGTCAGATCTCTTGCATCGTACATTATTTCTTCTTTTGAACATTCTTTCTTATCAAGATCGTACTTGCGTCCTATATAGAAGGCACCCAGTTTTTCTA
>JAOZLN010000289.1 GCA_029934845.1 Candidatus Sabulitectum sp. | reverse complement strand
ACTTGAACCATTCCCCTGAAGCCCTGTATCTTATCTTCTCCGTTACCGCGGCCGGAATATCAGGAATGGGTTCCTGCCGGCTCCGACTCAATTGCTTTACCTCTTCAACTTTTTTGATGGCTTCATCAATTCCAATCGAGAGCAGTATCTCAATTGACTCGGCGAAGGTGGCATATTCATCAATTCCCATTGCTTCACTAACTGGAGATTGCCATTCTTTTACGGCACTGGAGGTCATCAGAATCGGGCGACCAACAGTTACAGGAAAACTCAAACCGCATTTTTTGCATATAAGGTTACCCGAGCGAATGTCCCCCTTCCAGGTATTTACTCCTTCGGTTTCCAGCTCGGACCTGCACAGGCAGCATCCAAGGTACTTGAGAGCTTCTTTTCTCACAGCATCTCCTTTCAATAGATATGAGAACTTGTAACTTGCTTATTATCATCATGTTACAGCGATTGTCAACCGTTGACGGTAACTCTCAAACCGTATATACTGTAAACAGGGAATATTTTGGGACACATTTATAGAACCTGCTCTCATTCTGACTACCGGCAGATTGCAGCAGGAAGCAGGTGGTTTTTCTCTGGGGTTCCGTTTCGGTAAACATTTCCTGCTCTGTTGACAAACAGACCCGGCAGGCATAGATATCCTATGTGCATGGTTTACAACTATTTCGTAGCATATTGGTGGGTATTTGGCTTTGGGGTAGAGGAAATGGAGGCCGATAATGAAATTTCTTGCTTTTGTAATTATTCTTTTACCTGTTGTTTGCTTTGGGGCATCTGTTGTTCGCACAATTGATGCACCGGACACGAACATCAGTGGGCTTGCATGGGGAGGGGACAGGCTCTGGGCACTTGATGAGGGATCATCCATGATCTACGGCATCAATCCTGTTACAGGCAGTATTGAGGTAAGTTTTGAGGTGCTCCACCCCTCGTGCCCCACATATTCTCCAGCAGGGCTGGCCTATCACGACGGAACACTGTTCAGCAGCTATGTATCGGGTAACTCCAGCTCATACATATACTTCTACAACGACTCTGGAAGCTATTTAGGCTACGATCTGGTCTGTTGAGGACTCTATATCCCGTTGGTAACGGGATTAGCAATGTCCGGTTCCACTACATACATGAGCACTACCTACAACAGCACATATGAAGGATGCTATTCTATGGCATACTCTTCTCCTACTGCCGGATACACCAGTAAATCTGATTACATAGGTAACTATTCAGGCACTCCAACAGGATATGACATTGGTTACCAGCCCAATGACGCAACGGGAGACATCTGGATGGCCAACGACAACGCCACAAGCCCTGTTGCATGCTACCAGGCAGGCTCCGGTGGAATTGTTATGTCTCTGGAAGCTTCAATTGGCATTGGATCACAGATACGAGGTGTTGCATTTGAGGAAGGGTCAGGTCAGTACCTCTGGGTAAGCAATCAAACCACTGATGAATTGTACAGGATCGACCTGACCACAGATACAGAGAACACTTCAGACTTTGATATTCCAGGTGTTGCTGAAATTACAACAGCCCGGAATCCATTTTACTCTTCCACTCTTATAACTCTCACAGGCTTCTCGGGTAATGTGTCTCTGGAAATCTTTGATCTGAGGGGCAGAATGGTAATGTCAGAAGTTGCAGAATGCAATTTGCTTCTGGACGGAACATCCCTGCCATCGGGAGCTTACCTTATCCGTGCAACTGACGAGACTTGCAATTCTGCTACTGCAAGCGTGCTAAAGTTGTAAAAATTCACAATAAGAAAAATGGGCGGGATAACTCCCGCCCATTTTTTTTCCGGTTACAACTGCTATTAATTTTTTATAATCTGTAAGAACGTCTTAAGCAGGAAGGAAGAATAGAATGATCAGCTGTGTTCTTTTGCTGGTACTTGGAACAGGTGTACTGCCAATGGAAGTCGCTACCACCGTGGCGGAAATTGATTCAATCGTTCAGAACTACCTTGATCAAAGTCTTCAGTCCACTGTAAGACCTTTTCTTGGCACTCTGGCACCGGTTCAAGGCGTCGGAGTAAACTCATGGGAAGTTTTTGTCTACGAGGAAACAGAATACGAACTTGCGGACGACGACATGTTCATGCGGCAGCGCCACTACAGGATGGAATGCCTCTTCAACCATGCAGGGTTTGAAATATCTACTAGTTTCTTCTTCGATATTGACGAAAACCTGATTCTTTGCGTTTCAGCCTGGTGCACAAATAATGAAACTTCCTCACTACTATATACAGACCAATTCTATTTCTCGGAGAATTCCCTTCTGGCATGCTCATCTGATGGAGCTCCATTAAGACTTCCTTCTGATGAAGATACGCAAAAGGGTATGGATCGCCTGGAGTATGCACAGTATGTTCTGAACCAGATAGTGAATGAACCCCCCGGTACACCCCCCGTATTGTTTGAACAGATCGAATACATCTACGACAATTATTAGGCAGATCCCTGCCCTGCTTTTTGCGGCTTCTATTTGTTCTTTTAATCTCCATGATATTATTATCTCAACACGAACCATAAACTCTCTGACTAATATTTATTAGGTGTTGACATGCGTAAAAAGGTATGTTATAAAAAACGAGGGTTCATAAACCAGCAGGTGGTTCTGCGATCCGACTTACATCCCCCACAATGCCTGCATCATTTTGGGAAAGGATGTTGCATCCATGAATACGGAGATCAAAGAACTTATTGACGAAAGACAGCTATCACAGTGGCATCTTATGATTGCTTCACTTCTTGGCTCTCTGGCAAGTCAGCAGGGAATGTTCAACCAGGCATTTCTTAACCGTCTGCTGAAACACTCAATGGACAAGTTCATTATTCCCTATTTTCAGACTCTTTCAAGCTACCAGAGCGCTTGTGACACAGCAAAAAATGGTGCAACAATAGCCCAGCGCCTGAAGCCTGTTGTTGCATTTATGGACGATGTTTTTGAACTGGCCGGACAGGTGGAGGTTATTGAGAAAGACAACGACCATGCAACCTTCAGGGTTGGTTCTTCCGGCTGCCGCTTCTGCCCTATAGGGGTTGGTAAAGCCGAGCTTGCACCTGGAGACACCTTCTGCCCATTCCCGACCATGCTTGAAGAGACCGCAAACGAGATGCTGGGCGAGAAGGTTCTGAAAACCGTTCTAACTCGCGAGGGTATGAAAACAAGAATTCTCAAAAAAGAAGATGGTAATTGCTTCATAGATTACGAAGCAACTCAAAATAAGAACAGGTAATTCTACCTGCAATCCGGCTGATTCTGCATTGCAGTTTCAGCCGGATTTTTTACAAAACAACCAGGCAAACTGCTTTAGACTCTCTGTATCTCAGGCACTTTGCCCGGATGAGCAATTTTCGGTATTATTTCCTGACTTCGCCGGTATAAACTCGTAAGTTGTTGCGCGGCAATACCCGGTTCTTTCCGTGGGGCACTACACTTTTCATTTCTCGGTGATTGTCGATTTAGTCTGTTGACAGCTCGTAGGGTGTTGTTCCGGTTTTAAGA
>JAOZLN010000288.1 GCA_029934845.1 Candidatus Sabulitectum sp. | reverse complement strand
TTGTGGGGCAGCGGATTTTAAGTCCGCTGTGTCTGCCAATTCCACCATCCCGGCACTGCTCATATTTGTTAACGCACCGAATATACTAATTTGCAAGCGAAGAGGCTGCCATTTGCGAATGCCATGGAGAGGTTAGAGATTCAATAAAATTGTCCGCAGGATTGTTTCCCAAAGATACGCCTGCACTGAATCCCCATTGCACAAGATCGCCGGGAGCCCGCAAAAAATTCACGCCTGCAGTAACTCCCATGAATTTGCCCTGGATCTCTCCCTGAAACCATCCTTCTTCTCTGTGTGATAGCAGTATCAGCAATTTGTTATCCAGGCTGTATCCAGCCATCATACCTGGAACGCTTAAAGAGAATGTGGCAAGCAAGTTATCATTACTGAACAAGAACCTGTCATACCATTCAGTACCGTCCCAGCCGTACAGTACCTCTGAGCCCTCGCATTCCAAAGTTCCATACAGTCTCTGATAGCAATTCTGTTCATCTATTGCAGGGGCAGAAACAAGGGTAAAAGGACCGAGTTCTGACTTTGACAGCAACCAGAAATCTCCTCCACTCCTGCCTTTCGCATAAGCAGGGCCTATTGAAAGTGATTCTCCAAAAGGAAATGATACTCCAATTGCAGAGGAGTTTTCCGTTGCAGCGAAAAGAATGTAATTATCAGAGTATTCTCCAGCAGGGCTAGGGCTTTCAGATGACGAAATCCGGAAATCAATAGTAGCATTCTTGTAGGAAACTGCGCAGCTTCCGGAATCACCGTGGGAAATGCCATAGATAGAAATATCTTCCAGAAGAAATTGAGCTGCATAACCATTCTTAGTTACTCTTGAAGCTATCAGCGGATTAATACCTGCAGTTTCACCGGAAGAAACCACCCTAAAGTATTCTTCGCCCCCTGTCTGCAAGACAATTTCAGTGAAATTCCCAGGAGTGACGGCTGGAATATCGGAAACATACATCCACTGGATTGCAGGAATGAGACCACTGATCATCCTGAAGGAGGTGACTCTTCCGCCGGAAACTACGCCAGACATAGGAGTTAGCAGAATCAGTGCAGTCGTAAGCAAAACAGTCAAGAGAGTGACTTCTTTAAAGAGATGGCCTTTTTTCTTCCTATACCCGGTACAGAAGCTATCTCATGTTCGGCAGCAGCCCTTATTCTGGCAACGCTGCCAAATCTTTTAAGCAGAGAAGCCTTCAACCCGGGTCCGATACCTGGTACATCATCCAGAGCAGAATGGAAGTGACTGGCAGCCCGTTTTGTTCTGTGATAGGTAATTACGAACCTATGGGCTTCATCACGCATTGCCTTCAAAAGCAGAAGTGGAGGAGAATTATCGGGCAGGTTTATCTTCTTTTCATCAGGTGCTGTAAGCAAGATCTCTTCTTTCTTGGCTATGGATACAAACAGTGTTTCAGTCATAAGGTGACCACCGGCAAGCCAGGCTGCTCTGAGTTGCGTTATACCGCCATCTACAAGAAATATATCAGGATGTTCGTTTTCCAGATGAGAAGCAAACCTGGAAACAGCATTACCGATCATGGCCGGGTCATTCTGAGCTATTTCCTTGTTCATAGAAAACCTTCTGTAGCCTTCTTTGTCGGGTTTCCCTTTGCGAAAGCTGATCAGTGCAGCCACAGAGGCATGACCCTGTATGGTGGACGCATCAAGACACACCATCCATTCAGGCGGAGCCTTCAGGCTGAAGATATCTGCAAGAGACTCAAGTGCCGCCTCCAGTCTTTCTCCCCGTCCTGCAGGATGTTTCCATTCAAGTTTTGCCAGAAAGTGTTTCAGATCTCTGCATGCAACATCAGTAAGAGACTTAAGATCACCCCGCTCCGGCACAACTATATCAACAGCACCATTTCTCTTTTCTCTAAGCCATTGAACAAGAACTTCAGAATCTTCCACTTTACCGGCAAGAAGAACCTGCCTTGGAATGTCACCAGTATCAGAGTAGTACGACCGGAGAAGAATAGAGATCCTTTCAGCTTCCGAAGCGTACCGCCAGCGGGAACTGAAAGGCAGCCGTAGACTACCCATAAATCTTCCACTTCTTACCTGAATAATTATGCCCCAGTTACCGGAGACTGCCATTACATCTCTGGATACGGTTTCTCTTGCTGATTCCGGTGTGGGCCAACCAAAAGAATCAAGTCTTTTTAAAAGATCCCGCAGTTCAGCAGCCTGCTCGAAATTCATCATGTCTGAAGCATCCTTCATCCGCTTCTTTATTCCGCTTCTTACTTCATCCCAGTGGCCCTTGAGCATGTATATAATTTTACTTACCTTGTAGTCGTATTCGCTCTTCTGATGGGTAGTACACGGTGACGGACATCTATCCAGCTGTCCCATGAGACAGGACCTTTTACGGGGTTTGAGTTTGGAGGTTCTGCATTTTCTTAAAGGATAAAGTTCCAGGAGGAAAGCAACAAGCGCCTTCAAATTTCCCGCATCAGGATAGGGTCCAAATCTTGGAATATCAACGGAGCGATCAGGATTTCTGGTAATCACGAGTCTTGGATACTCTACATTCGTAGTAATGTCAAGCCATGGATAACGGCTTGAGCTGCGCAGATCAACATTCAAGGGTGGTTTGTGGGTTCTTATCAGTTCCGCCTCAAGAAGCAGCGCTTCAAGTTCTGTTCTGGTTACTGTCCAATGAACTGTAACAGCCTTTTCCAGAAGAACTCTGTGACGCAGATCACCCTGATTGGAGATATGTCCTCTGAGACGGTTGATAAGACTCTTGGCCTTGCCGATATACAGGGTTTTCCCGCGGTTATCAATGAATCTGTAAACTCCTGGAAGGTCAGGTGCGGTGGATACGGATCTTTTTAGAGAATCAGCGGCCACGCAACACAACTTTCATTATTGTCTTTCTTACCTGGTCTCCCCCGGAAACAAAGAACAAACCAACAGAAACAACCATTACCAGAACTCCGGATACTGCTATGGAGATTCCCCCGGACAAAGTTCCTGCCTGAACAAATTTTTCCACTACCGGTTTTGCAAGGAGCAAAAGCAGCAAAGTGCCACTGCCACTAAGGAATAGAGCAACCCATGATTTAGAAGGCACTCCTGACTTCCCTACTTTTCCTTTAAGCTTGTACTTGAGAAGCCACAGATTAGCAACAGAAGCAACACTACTGGCAAGAGCAAGACCTGCCAGTGGTTCGGCTATCCCAGTTTTGATAAAGGTGTAAGTAAAAGCTGCATTCAGAACAATGTTCAACCCCATACATCCAATTGCGATCTTTACGGGAGTTTTTGTGTCTTTCAATGCGTAGAATACAGGAGCTGTGATCTTTACAGCTGCATAAAAAACCATTCCCATCGCGTAGTAGCGAAGGGAAGCTGCAGTGAGTTGCAAAGAAGTATCGGTGAATTCTCCTCTGAAAAACATTACTCTGATAACTGGTTCGGCCATAACAACAAGATAAAGAGCGGCGGGAAGCATAATGCCGGTGATTATCAGGGTGGAGAAACCAAGTGTTCGACCTGCTTCATCCAGC
>JAOZLN010000287.1 GCA_029934845.1 Candidatus Sabulitectum sp. | reverse complement strand
ATTACCATGGAGCCTGTCAAAGCATAAAACTGCGTGATTGGATCTGAATGTTTCAGAATACCCGCAAGGCTGAAATTGATGTAGCTGTCAGCATCAATCCAGTCACTTGGATTGCTGCCGGTGTTGAGGAACATCCTGTTGAGCTGTGTTGGATTGGAGATTCCTCCTTCAAACATGCCGCTGACAGAGTCGGAGTAAGCAGAAACATTCCAGCCTGTCATGCCGGAGATGTCATCTGTGTTCCAGAGAGGATGAGGTAATCCAGGAAAGTACTCCCCTGGGATCAACTTCTGCCAGTGTGGGCTGCCAGGCGCTGTCCGGTGCAAAATTAAGATCCGGTCTGTAGACGCTGTCCATCTCCTGGGTGAAGAGGCTTGGCATGAAATCGTCATATTCCGAGAATACACCCCCTGCACTGTCTCTTACCATGCGACTAAACTGAAAGGCCGGTGCTTCATCATAACTGTAGTAGAACCAGACACTGTGAGAGTTCTGATTGAAGAGTGAATCAAGTTCCTCTGCAATGCCTTCCATGGTTGCTCTGCATATAGCGGGGGTTTTCATTTCCAGAAGACCATCCTCTGTGTATGTAACTCCATCAAAGGTGTATCCGTTCCATACAGGCCAGGCATAGGCACTGTCGGAATTCATTGCAAACATGTGAGAGAACCAGGTGGTCATGCTGGTTAACACCCATGGGTTGATAACAGACAGCATTCCCGTAGTGTCCGCTGGAAGAACCACATTTTGAAGAATATCCTGTGCTTCATAACCCTGTCTGCTGAGCCCGTCGAAGTAGTTCCATGAAAGGAAGCAGAAGAACTCTGTATTAATGTCTTCATAGCCGGGTTTCAGCCCGATTACAGGTATTGTGTTTGCAGGCGGAGTGTCTGCGTTGGAGAGAACTGAAATTGCCAAAAGAATTATTAAGAGGAAAGCTCCCAATGCTGATTTCAATTTCATAGTATTACCCTACTTCCTTAGTCTACTTTATGTAACATACAATTTACACCAGAATATGGGATAGATGGGTGGGGGCTCTGTCAAGGGGGATATTCTATTCATTTATCAAGAGCTGTGGATGTGGGTTGACCTTAGAAAACATATTCTCAATAATAGTTTTTGCAATTGTTCTTCTTTTTCGAGGAGGTCTCACATGTCTCTTATTCTTGCAAGTCTTATTGGTACTGTTTTTTATATTGGTAACCAGTGGGTATCGGTGGGTGTTACTGATGAAACACAAACAGTTCGCGCCGGTTCTGTAACCTATTTTCACGATCACTGGAGTGGAGAGCAGATTGCCGGTACAGGGCAGTTCTCCGGAATAAACTCTGATACCTGGATACCGGCGGATGGACAGATCACAGTGGTGAATGATACCACGCTGACCTTTCACACGGACCACTTTACAGATGGGTCAGGTTCTTTCCCACTTGATCTTACAGTTTCTTACAGAGTTATCAATCGGGGTCTTGAGATCGGTTACAGGTTTGAGTATCTGGAAGACTGCGAATTCTGGGATCCTCTGGATATTGATTTCTACATTGCAGACTGGGATAATATTGAGATATCGAATCAGACTGCAGTCGACGAGGAATTTCTTCTGGACGGCAGTACAGGTTATCAGCGGTTTTCCGGTGACCAGATGTTCAGGCTTACTGGTGGCAGTAATCCAGCAGCAATTTTTGTGCTGCCGAATACATCAAAGGGAATTGTGGTAGTGAATGATGACGGGGCTAACCCGTACATGTCTGTAAAAGTACTGGACACAGAGGAACCAAGATGGAATTGTGTTGGTCCGGTTCTTCATTCTATTGTTGCGGCAGGAGAAGTTGACGAATACTTCATTCGTTTTTCCATGGATGAATTCTTCGCTCCTGTTTTTATAGGAGGACATCCTGAAGGAGCTGAATGTTCCGCTGCCTGGATGCTTGACGAACTCTCATTTGTACATCCCAGCCAGGGAGAGCTCTGGGGTTTCTCAGAAACATCCAGTGGGAATGAAGGAGTAAGTGCAGGGCTGATCAGCCTTCTGGAAGGGCACCCTGAAATGAAAATGAACTGGTTGCTTCTTCCTGACGCAATTCTTACCGACAACAGAGATTCTGTGTGGTTTGAACCTGGGTATGAAGACAGCTGGTCACACTGGCATGGAACCTGGCGATTTTCCACTGAAGCCCCTGTTGAATACCTCCAATGGCTGAGGAACATACAGGATGATGTTTACCCATGGGCGGACAGGGTCAGAATGGGGAGCCATGGTTATCATCACACTCCCTGTCCCGATTCTTCTTTTGGTGAGTTTCATGAATTTATCACCTTCGAGCCTGAAGAGCATCAGGAGAGATTCAAAATGTTTTTTCAGGATATTGATGCCTGTAATCTTGATACCAGTTTGATCAAGGTTATCAGGTATTCAGGGCACAGAACATCTTTGAGCGGCCTGCAGGCTATAATTGATCATGGTTTTACTTTTTACTGCAATGGCTGGCGTCTTACAGACTGGTTTGCCGGGAAGCAATTTACAAATCAGTGGATCAGCAGATACCATACACCCAATGGCAGAATATGGGGATCCAATACTGTCTGGTGGGGAGATTATCATATGATGTATCCAACTGAATGGCTTGCTGCTGTGATGGAGAAGGGCAAATTTGGTCTGCTGGGTTGCCACCCTATCAGTTTGCTTGGTGTAGTGGGTGAGATCTGGACCCCTGCAGCTTATGCCAGGATCGACAGTATTCTAACTTCACTTGAAAGTGACTACGATAATTTTATCTGGTTGTTTCCTGAAGAGTACGGTGATTACCTTGAAGACTGCTTCAGGATCAGGGTGAACTCAATAGACGGTTACGGCCCGGTTCTTGAACTGATCATGACAGGAAACGTACCGGATGGGCTTACTGTGTGCGCAGCGCTGGATCCTGCTGACCAAGTGCTGTCAGTTACACTGGATGGAACGGCTGTTCCCTGGGAACTTCGCAGCAATGGAAGATTGTTTGCCGTGTTGCCTGAAGCGGTATATGGGGACCACATTGTATCCATTACCATGAATCCCATGGGGATTGAGAGTGGAGGTCAGGAAGAATATCTTGCAATAAGTGTGCAGAGCCCATTCAGGGGGAAGTACCTGAATGTGACTGTTCAGGGGATCCCGGCGGGAGAGGCATTTGATCTCCGGGTACTGGATCTGGCAGGAAGAGTAATCGCCTTGCAACATGAAGAATTCAGTGGTTCAGTTCACACCATCAATTTTTTCAGACCTGTGCCGCCGGGAGTTTACTTTGTGACTGCAACATCTGGAAGAAACATGGCTTCAGTAAGGACAGTGGTTACTGCAAGGTAATCGAACAAGGATAAATCAACGCTGGAACCGTATTCATATTCAGGACAGTTACTTATCCATCAGCGGATAGGTAAATATTTCAAGAAACCCGCATCTTGTTTTACTGCATGTCATTTCATATAGTTATCAAAACAAAGAAAGGAGAGCAGGGATGCCAATTCCAAGCGTATTATTCAAGCGTACATGAGTGATTG
>JAOZLN010000286.1 GCA_029934845.1 Candidatus Sabulitectum sp. | reverse complement strand
TTTCATCTGACCACTGATACGAGAAAGGATCTTCTACTTTTGAGGAGTTTCCAGGTCTTTTCTCGAATGCAGTTGCATAAGGATCGGATTTCTCAATCTTACTGCCATCCGGAGTAGTGATAATGTATCGGTAGAAATCACCGGAGGAAACACCCGGAATGAACAGTTCCCATACCCCGCTAGCGCCTAAACTTCTCATGGGATGTCTTCTGCTGTCCCAGTTGTTGAATGAACCTACTGTGCTCACAGCAATGGCATTCGGTGCCCATACGGTGAACAGTGTTCCACTCACATTGCCTACCTTCCATATTCTTCCTCCCATTTTTCTGTGCAGTTCAAGATGTTTGCCGCTGTTGAACAGATGCAGATCCACCTGGCCGAACTGGGGCAGAAAGGAATACGGGTCAGCGGTTCGCCATGAATTACCGTGGGGCATGTTGATATTCAGTTCATACTGGAAGAAATCAGATTCTACAGCAGTATTCCATACAAAAAATCCATGGGGATCGATCCTCTTCATTTCCAGAGTTTCTTCAATACGAATTATCTGTATTGAATCAGCATCCGGGCAGAATGCTCGAATTGAGATGATGCCATCAATCTGATGCATTCCCAGTATGGAATGGGGGTTTGCGACAGGGCCATTGATCACTCTGTTGATCTGTAGAGATGTCGGGTTGTGTTTCACGTCATTATTTTCATGGCGAGACCCAGCAGCAGAAGATAGCCCAGTGAGTCTGTGCAGGCTGTAAGAAGAATGTTACTGCCCAGGGCAGGATCTCTGCCCAGTGCCCTGAGAGTAAGGGGTATTCCAGCGCCCAGAAGACCGGCAAGGGCCATATTGGCAACAATGGAAGTGAATATGACAATGCCCAGTGACATGGATTGTGATGGGTCGCTGGCAGTGATGTATGCCACAAATGCCGCTACTGTACCTGCTACCAGTCCCAGAAGAAGGCCAAGGGTAGATTCTTTGAACAATGCTTTTTTTGCACTTGTGAAATCCAGTTCACCCAGTGCAATGCCTCTTGTGATAACAACAAGAGACTGATTACCAATATTGCCGCCCATACCGGCAACCACAGGCATGAATGCTGCAAGTGTAGCGAATTGTGAAATAGTTCCTTCGAATGCCCTGACCACTGTTGAGGCAATAAATGCTGTTACAAGGTTTACGAGTATCCATGGGAACCTCTGCCTGAATGCTGTGGGTACAGGAGTAAAGATGCTGTCGTCTTCGGAGAGACCGGCCATTCGGTACATATCTTCAGTAGCTTCTTTTTCCATAACATCAAAAAGGGCATCGCCGGGGATCACACCCATGAGGTGGTGGTTGTCATCAACCACAGGTACTGCCATGATGTCGTATTTGCGGGCGATGGAAGCCGCTTCCTCGCTGTCGTCATCGGTGTCTACTGTGAACGGGTCATCAACCATAAGTTCTCGAATAGAAGTGTCCTGGGGGCAGGTTACAAGCCTTCTGAGAGGAACCACACCCATAAGCCTGTTGTCTTCATCAGCCACATACACATAGAACGGTACATCAACAGATTCGCTCTGATTTCTGATCTGTTCCACTGCCTCACTGGCAGTGAATTCAGGTCTTACCACCATGTAACTGGAGGCCATCACCTGACCGGCACTGTCATCAGGGTAGATCATCAGCTGTTCGATGCGGTAGCGATTATTGTCTGGTAGAAGCTTCAGGATAGCATCGTGGCGATCCTCGGATATCTGAGCCAGGAATTGAAGGGCATCGTTGGGATCCTGCCTTTTAAGTATCCGGGCAATGCTGTCATCATCGATATCGTCTAAAACCTCTGTAAGCAGAGAGTCGGGAAGTTCAGCAAGAACATCTCCCGCTTTAAGCTGGCTGAAGAGCATATCAACAAGCATTCTTGTTTCCGCCGGAGTCAGGCTGATGGAAAACAAGTCTGCGATGTCGGCAGGATGGATCTTGCTTATGGCAACTGCAGCACGGCCGGTGGCTTTTTGAGCCAGAAGCTTTCGTATGTAGTTCATCTGGGTGGATGTTATAGCCACAGATGCCTCTCTTCAAAAAGAAAGTGAAGGTAATATTTTAAAGCACTAAGTTAAGCAATGACTATCTGTTGTCAACAGGTGGCTGGAATCCGGCTACTCTGTGTTGCTGTCCGGTTTGCACAGGCCGAAATTGTAAGCAAGTTCCCCAAGCAGAGGAAGAGGTTCTACTTTTCCTCCGAAACCATTGATAAGTCCAAAGATAAAGAGTACAAAACCTGCAAGTCCTGCAATACTGTCAACGAAGAACGGGGTACCCGGAAGAAACCTGATAAATACCAGTATTGTGGGGATCAACGCCTGCTGTGCGTGAAACATAACAAAACGGTTCTCTCTACTGGTCAAGAGTGCTATAAGGAACCCCAGTATGCCGAAATACGAGATTCCAGCCATTGCTTTGCCGCTCTCAATGTCTGTTGAACTAATGTTGAATGTTGTAGGCATAATTTGGTTTCTCTCCTAATGAAAAGGGGGCGATACATTATACCGCCCCCTTGCAACAATGTATTCGGATGCCCTACTCTACGTCAGGAGAACCTGGAGCGGCTGGAGGGGCTGGAGGTGTGTTTCCGCCCTCTGGCTTAAGAATACCGAATTTGAACGCAAGGTTGCCAACAAGGGGAAGAGGCTTAATCTCGCCCTTGAAACCATTAAGCATACCAATAATGAACAGAATAAAAGCTCCGAGAGCAATTATCTGACCCACTACAGGAATTGGAGCAACAAGCATGAAGATAACAAGAATCAGGCTCTGCTGAGCGTGATACATAACGTACTTGTTTTCTTTCTTGGTAAGGAAAGCAATAAGGAAACCGAGGATACCGAAATAGGCGATGCCGCCCATTGTTTTTCCATCCTCAATCTCTGCAGGTGTAATATTAAACTCGTTGGCCATTAAAAACTCCCTCCGTATATGTAACTTTTCCAGTCAATACCTATTGGCACAAGGCAACATTCAGCAAACTCGTGCTCATGTCAAGCTCACCACTTGCAGTGGGCAGTTTTTCTGTGCAATATTCCATGGTATTCAGAAGGGGGAATCAAGTGAGCGAAGTAAGAAAACAGGACAGTGACCTGCTAAGTATTGTATCTATCTTTCATTTCGTGCTGGGGGGATTTCAGATGATGATATCCCTTGCTGGCTTTGTTTACATTGTAATGGGTGTGCTGATGGCAACAGGTGCAATGGACTCTGTGAAAGGGGAGGCACCTCCTCCGGAGTTGGGCTGGGTCTTCGTGGGAATTGGTATTGTATTCGTGCTGATCTTCATTACCATCGGATTATTTACCATAAAAACAGGCATTAATATGCGCAGGCGTCAGCGTCGTACCCTTTGTATAGTGATTGACTCTATATTATGCATGATGGTACCTTTTGGAACCATTGTTGGTATATTCGGTTTAGTTCTGCTTACGAGGCCAGAAATTTCAGATGAATTCGAGGGGTAGGGAAGGACGATAGAGTTGAGTAGTAACAGTGTTTCTGAGAAACGCCGAGAAAAACGATATGGTGGTAAGCTTGAGGTTGTAATCGGCACTT
>JAOZLN010000285.1 GCA_029934845.1 Candidatus Sabulitectum sp. | reverse complement strand
TCTGAACCGGATGCAATAACTGTTTACCTTAAGAACTATGATCCCGAGAAGGAGGTGTAGAATGGCCAGAATGCTTATGAAAGGTAACTATGCAGCTGTATACGGTGCCGCAATGGCTGGATGCACCGCCTATTACGGATACCCTATTACTCCTGCAAGCGAGGTGGCTGAATCAGCTGCCGCTCTTTTACCCAAACTTGGAAGAACGTTCGTTCAAGCCGAAAGTGAAGTTTCTGCTATAAACATGGTTTACGGTGCAGCAGGAAGTGGCCAGAGGGTTATGACTGGAAGTTCCGGCCCTGGAATAAGCCTTAAGATGGAAGGTATCTCTTACTGTGCCGGTGCAGCTCTTCCATGTGTGATCGTTGACATCATGCGTGGCGGCCCTGGTCTTGGAAACATTGGCCCGGAGCAGAGTGATTACAATCAGGTTGTAAAAGGCGGGGGCCACGGCAACTACAGCAACATCGTTCTTGCCCCGAACAGCTGTCAGGAAATGTGTGACTACACTATGCTTGCTTTCGAGCTTGCTGATAAGTACAGAACACCTGTGTTTGTTCTTACCGATGGAGTTATTGGGCAGATGATGGAATCTGTTACAATTCCCGAGCCTGTAAAAGAATTGCCGGACAAGAGCGATTACGCTGTTTTCGGCACGCCATTGAATAAGAATCTGGTCAACTCCATTTACATCGATCACGATGATCTGGAAGAGTGGAACATGGTTCTGTACAGGAAGTATCAGGTTATCAAAGAGAAGGAAGTCATGTGTGAAGAATACATGATGGATGATGCAGAGATTGCCCTGATCGGTTACGGATCTGTCAGTCGAGTTCTTAGAACGGTTGTTGATGACGCAAGAGCAAAGGGAATCAAGGTGGGTCTTTTCAGACCTATAACTCTTTTCCCGTTCCCTACGAAAGAAATTGCGGCATTCCCGGAGCGCGGTGTCAAGCATGTTCTTACTGTAGAGCTTTCAACTGGTCAGCTGGTTGACGATGTAAACCTTGCCCTTGCAGGAGTTATCAAGAGTGATCTTTACTTCCGTCTGGGTGGAAATGTACCATCGGCAGATGAAATTTCCGATAAGATCTCCGAGCTTTACGGGGAGGAAAAATAATGAAGAAAACAATGCTGAGAAAACCAAAAGGCTTTGTTGATGTTTATGTGCATAAGGCCGGTGCAGAGAAAGACAGAACGCACTACTGTCCCGGGTGCGGGCACGGTGTTCTTCACAAGCTGATCGCCGAGGCGATGGAAGATCTGGATATTGTTGACGATACCATTCTTATAAGCCCTGTGGGTTGCAGTGTGTTCGCCTACTACTACTTTGACACTGGTAATTTTCAGGCGGCTCACGGTCGTGCTCCTGCTGTGGCTACTGCTGCCAGCAGAGCAAACCCCGACAAGGTTGTTATCAGTTATCAGGGTGATGGTGATCTTGCGGCGATAGGGGGAAACAACATCGTTCAGGCAGCCAACAGAGGCGAGAACATAGTTGTTTTCTTTGTGAATAATGCGATTTACGGCATGACCGGCGGACAGATGGCTCCCACCACGCTGGAGGGGCAGATAACAACAACAACCCCTTACGGCAGAAATGTTGATACAGATGGTTATCCTATGAGGATGTGCGAAGTTATCAGTCAGCTTACTGCCCCGACTTATGTTGAGCGTGTTTCCCTGCATGATGCGCCCCATATCAGAAAAGCCCGTGCTGCGGTCCGGAAGGCTCTTCAGAACGCAAAAGAAAGAAAGGGTTTTCAGTTTGTTGAAGTTCTATCAGCCTGTCCCAGTGGATGGAAGATGGATCCTGTGAAGAGTATGGAGTGGATCAGGGAAAAGATGCTTCCTCTGTACCCTCTGGGCGTTTACAGAGACAAAAGTGATGAAGCGAAAGTTGTGACCAGGCCGGTGCCTGTTCTGGATCCCGCTGAAGTCTGGAAGAAACTGGGAATATCCGCCGAAGCGGATGTTGATTTTCCTAGAGGCGATGTTCCAGATGAATACAAAAAGATGTCGATCAGAGTTGCAGGATTCGGTGGTCAGGGTATTATGGTCACAGGTCAGGCTTTAGCAAGTGTTGCCCTTGAATACGGATACAATGTATCGTGGCTTCCCAGCTACGGCCCGGAAATGCGCGGAGGAACTGCTAACTGCTCGGTCAATGTACAGGATGGTACTATAGGGGCAGCAGAAGCGGTAAAACCCACCATGCTTCTGGCAATGAATCGTCCCAGTCTTGAGAAATTTGAAAAGACCATTGTTCCAGGTGGAACGCTGATCTACAACAGTACTCTCATCGATATAGAACCTGTTAGAAAAGATATCAGGATATTCCCTGTACCGATAACCGGTATTGCCGATGACAAACTTGGCAACATCAGAGTTCAGAGTCTTGTGAACATTGGTGCGTATGCGGCTATTACCGGTATGTTCAGGGTTGAAGATGTGATCACGCTTCTGCCCAAGCTTTTCAAGGGTAAGAAGCAGTCAATCATCGACTTGAACGCCAAAGCGGTAAAAGCGGGATTTGACTATGTGAAAGAGAACTTCTAGGAGTTTTCAGGCGGTTCAAGAAATGCCCCTCACCGAATGAGGGGCATTTCTTTATTGAACAGACTGAATCAGTTCAGCTTTAGATCTGAGGAGTTAATGTGTAGGTCATTGTAAGAAGACCATCTACATAATGTCCATCGATCAGAATGGTTCCTTCATCTCCACCAAGAATAACAGTAAGAGATCCACCATCTGACATACAACTCATACTCATGCCTTCTGGAACGCTCCAGCCTGGGAATCCAGCGTAGTAGAAATCATAAGAATCCCACACACCAGGCTCTGTGTCGTCTGCATAACTGCCGACAAATACAAGATTGCCGTCGGTATCGCTCTCTGATACCACATCCATTCCGTCCAGAACAAAGAAGTTCTGTGGCCATGGCTCAGGCAGGGTTGTTTCAGGCCATTCTTCCTCTACTGCTTCTTCAACTTCTACTGCGACTTCTTCAATAACAGCTTCCGTTACTTCTGGCGACTCTTCTGTTAGTTCGGCAGTTTCTTCTACCTCGGGCTGCTGTTCCGCCTCGCCGCAAGCGAAAAGCAACAGACTTGCTGTAAGGATTGATGCAAACAAAAGCTTTCTCATAAAAATATCTCCCTGTTTAAAGTAGACCCACGCTCATGCTTTGAAATAAAGTACAATTTGCAGTTAGAGCAGGCAAATAACTTCTTTAGTAGAAAGCACATTGTAAAGTCAAAGTCGTTCATGCAGATACAACATCGCATGATGCTCGCTAAAATAGTACCAGATTCTGCGTGCTGCAAGAGCTTCTGATCCGGTGTTCAATGGATGATAAATCTATTAGTGCTATCTTCAGTGGAAACAAGCTGCTACAGGGTATCTATTCTGGTTCAAGCAGGGCATGGCAGGGCCGTGAGCACCGTCGGGGCATATTACCGAAAGCATCAGGCAAAGAAAAATCCGCCTCTTCAATGGTATTGACGGGATAAAATATATGAATTATCTCAATCATGTGGTTTAAAGAAATTGCCATAACCATCAGAGTAACATATGGTTAAGGCAGGAGTA
>JAOZLN010000284.1:1214-3594 GCA_029934845.1 Candidatus Sabulitectum sp. | reverse complement strand
CATAGGAGCTCCCACAGGCGGCAGCGGCAGTGGCACTTTAGTTCAAATCGAGAATTGTGTGGTTTCCAGTTGCCCTATTGGAATCGGAGTCAAAGACGGTGCAGCAGTAGAAGGAAGTGGAATTGTATTCTCTGAATGCAGCACTGCTGTTCATGCCTATGAGAAAACCTCCGGGATGGGCGGGGGCATTGCATATATAACCAGTTCCATCTTCACAGAGTGCCCTCTGCCGGTTCTGGTTGATATGGGAGTTGTTTCAACAACATGGTCTATTTCCGATACAGAAGAACTGACGGGAGAAGGCAACCTTCAGGGTGACCCGGTGCTTACAGATGATTTCTTTCCACTCTGGAACTCTCCATGCATCAACTCAGGTGATCCTGACGCGCTCGATCCCGACAACAGCAGGCGGGACATGGGAGCATATTTTTACCCCACATTTTTCAGCGGACTTGTTGTGAACGAGATCATGGCAGTAAATACAGTGACAATCTCCGATGACTGGGGAAGAACTTCAGACTGGATCGAGGTATACAACGGTACTGGTTATGATATTGATGCCGGTGTTCTTGTGTTCTTTGAATCCGATTCATCTGCAGCTGAGGAGTGGTCTGTTCCCAGAGGTACTATGATTCCTTCCGGAGGGTTTATTCTTCTCTGGGCTGACGGAGATCATTGGAAGGGGGGCACCCACCTGCCTTTCAGGTTGTCAGGCGGAGGCGACAGTTTTAAACTGGGTAGAATTCTGCCGGGGAATGGTGATACTCCCTGCATTTCCACAATGGAGCAGGTTCAGTTTGATGGTCAGATGCCGGATGTTTCATATGGCAGATTCCCGGATGGTGGAGAGTGGCGCATTCTGGATACACCAACTCCCGGATACAGCAATGGCTCTCTCTACAGTGTTCCCACGCTTCTGAGCTGGCCACGACCCAACCCGTGTACCACTGGTCAGATCACCATGGACATTACCGTTGCCGGTGGTGAAACAGATGTATTCGTTTACGATATGGCAGGCAGAAAGATTGACACTGTTGTTGATGGTTATGTTTCCCCGGGTACTCATTCTTTACACTGGAATACGGAAACACGCCCAACCGGTATTTACCTGATATTTGCCAGATGTGCCGGCCAGACCCCTACCACAGCAAAGGTAACTGTTCTTAGATAAGTCATCGTACTATGGCGAATGCAATGTAGGCAATGTAGGCAGTGAGCAGAAACGCACCGAGCAGTCTGCTTTTCTTTATAGAGTCTGTAGTTTTGCTTTTACGCATAAGCATGAAGAAAAGCATAACTGTAATTCCCATGGTAATGAACAGATCAGGCAAAACCAGTTCATTGAAATTAGAGAATTCCATTGGTTTGATCGCTGCAGTTGTACCCAGAACGAACAGAATATTGAAGAGGTTGCTTCCCAGGATATTGCCCAGGGCCATGTCCCAGTGATTTTTGCGTACTGCAATTATAGAAACCACAATTTCAGGCAGTGATGTTCCCAGTGCAACAATAGTTACACTGATAAGGGTTTGTGATATTCCCCAGGACCCTGCAATAATCACAGCGTTATCAACAACAAAGCCTCCACCGAAAATAACCCCGGCTATACCGCCAAGAGTCATCAGTATTGACTTGACATATTCCAGGGAACGGTTCTTGACATGATCAAGATCCTCCTGCTGCTTGTTCTTCTTGTCTGACTGGCTCATCCTGAAAAGGTGAAAGAGATATCCGGCGAAGAAGAACAGAAGAACCCAGCCGGCAATTCGGTTCAGCCCGCTATTCCCCTCTCTGAAGAACGGGGTAATGGACAAGGCAAAAAGAAGGATGGTTGCTGCAAAGCCGAATGCGACCTCTTTCCACAGTTTTCTGTGGTTTCCTTTTATGCCGAACAGCAGAAGAGCCAGGCCAATTGCAAGGCCGATGTTGGCAATATTGCTTCCCAGAACATTTCCAATTGAGACAGCGGAGTGCCCGCTGGTAGCAGCTCTGATAGAAACCGCAGCCTCCGGGGCACTGGTTCCAAATGCCGCAATTCCCAGACCTATAAGAAGCGGTGATACACCCAGGAGCGCCGAGAGGCGGCTTCCACCCTTAATAAGATAGTCTCCACCCAGCACAAGAAGAACGAAGCCAATGAAAAGAAGCACATAACTCTGGATCATTTTCAACAACCTGACTGTATTAAATTCCGGAAAATGTATAAAATGTATAAAATGTATCCAAGCAGAAAACTACCACATTTTTTCCAGAATGCAAAACTTTACATTCCAGCAATTCCCCTGGAGTGCAGGTTCATAGGGGTGAAATTATCTAATCAGTTTCATGGAGCCTGCCAGGATCAAACATATCTTTCGTGAACCCGGGTTCGCTGTATTTC
>JAOZLN010000284.1:0-1204 GCA_029934845.1 Candidatus Sabulitectum sp. | reverse complement strand
ATCTAACTCTGTGTTTTTCGAAAAGCCTCAACAGTTCTTTGAAGTTGGAGTTCAGAAGCATCTTTACCTCTTAGTAAATAATGGTCCTGCAGCATCTCCCATGCTGCCTCCAAAATAGCTTTCGTACCCGCATTCTGCCAGAACCTTATATCGAAAGATCTGTCTGTGTCCGACATGCTTTGATACTTTTCCACGATCTGTTCAAAATTCGCCCCTTGCCAGATTGTTGCTCCACAATACTTTATGCTTCATTCCCATGCGCCGTCAAGCTCCACTGTGCTGCCTGCGTGATTGGGATCAGCCCTGCAGTTTACTCATCTTGCGCAGTGATCCACCGTTGTATACACTTGTGTAGCCTTCTTTCACCAGAAATCTTTTTGCACTGGCAGATCTTGCTCCACTGTCACAGTAAAGAATCACAGGTGTGTCTTTTTGAAGTCCATGCTTTCTTGCACCGATCAGTATATCCGCAAGAGGAATGTTGATGGAGTTCTTAATGTGACCATTCCTGTATTCAGGCTGTGATCTTACATCAATGACTTTACCTCCGTTTGCAAGAAGCTTCTTTGCCAGAACTCCATTGATGTCGGATCTTGAGGTGATAAGCTTGAAAAGAATAAGAACAACTGGAATTATGATCAAAAGAATATTCATCTGTTTTCTCCGTTCTGTTTCTAATTTGAAGCCGGTACTATACAAAAGGAGCCTGCCTGTTGGCAGACTCCTTCTCTGGCGATCAGATCTTATATGATATTCACAATAAGAGCACCCATAACTGTAAGAAGAACATTACCCATTGCATATGGAACTGTGTAACCTATAACAGGCAGAGTGCTGCCACAGTCATCTTTCACCGAGTTCAATGCAGCCGTACATGTGCCTGCACCGGTCATTGCACCAAGGAGCAGAACAGGATTCAGTTTAAGTGAGTAGAGACCGAATACCCAGGTAAGAATATGTGGAACAACGGTTAGAACAATGCCGGCAAGAAGTATTTCAGGGCCAGCCTGCTTCAGGGCTGCCAAAGCCCTGGGGCCAGCAGTAAGACCAACGCATGCTATGAAGAAATTCAATCCCAGATCTGTAAATATCCATTGAGCCGGGATCGGTATCTGCCCCCAGACTGGTTTTCTTGACCTTAGCCAGCCGAAGAACAACCCGCTTACCAGAACACCTCCACCAGCACCAAGGGTGACCGGAACAC
>JAOZLN010000048.1 GCA_029934845.1 Candidatus Sabulitectum sp. | reverse complement strand
CCTTTCCCGATGCTGGTACGGGATTTCCAGCGCGTCGTCGGTATCGAGGCGCGTGAACAGTACCAGGAGATGACCGGCGAATTACCGGATGCCCTGTGCGCCTGTGTAGGTGGGGGATCGAACGCAATCGGCCTGTTTTCTGCCTTCCTCGATGACGAATGCGAGATCTTCGGCGTTGAACCCTCGGGAATTTCGACCAAGCCGGGCGAGCACGCAGCGACCATGACCTATGGCATGCCTGGAGTGATCCACGGTTTCCGCTCTTACCTGCTTCAAGATGACGACGGCAATCCGGCGCCGGTGTATTCGATTGCTTCAGGGCTCGACTATCCGGGGGTCGGTCCCGAACATGCCTACTTCAAGGACACGGGCAGGATCCAGTATGAGACCGCAAGCGACGAGGACTGTCTTGACGCTTTTTACACCTTGAGCCGCACCGAGGGCATCATTCCTGCGCTCGAGAGCGCCCACGCAATCGCCTTTGCGATGCGCTGGGCGCGGGAGCACAAATTCTCGTCGATTCTCGTCAACCTCTCGGGCCGTGGTGACAAGGACCTCGATTTTGTGACGGAGAAATACGGATTCGGGGACGACCAGAACTAACCTGAAATCTGGAAACGCTGGCGCCCTTCGTGCCCGATCCGGACAGGCCGGACGATGGGCCCGAGTCAATCCTGATCTTCGGGATCCAAGTGCCGGGCAAGGTCGGCCCCTCCTCGATCACCGTGTGTAATTACAGCAATCGGCGCACACCGCCAGAGAGTTTTCGACCCGGGCGTAGTTTTCTGCCACGGTATCGCCGCAGACAGAGCACAGTACGGTCGCGAAACATGGGGTAACTTTGGGGAGATCGACATCAAAGGGACCGTCGACCTTGACGACCTGCTCATGCAAAAGCCCGAAGAGGCGGGTAAAGCCGGGGCGTCCGATCTCTGCGGGGATGATGACGGAGGGGTGCATCGCTCAGGCTCAGCTTTCTTCCACCGGGGATCCGGTGCGGCGCACGAGACCGGTGGCCCAGAGCTGGAGGTCTTCGAAGAGGGAGTAGAGAATCGGCACGTAGACCATGGTCAAGAAGGTCGAAACCATCAGACCACCGATGGCGACGATGGCCAGGGGTGACAGGCGTTCGAGCCCGATCGCCCATTCCATGGCGATGGGAATCATGCCCACCGAGGTGCCGACGGCCGTCATCAAGATCGGTCGTGTCCGGACCCGAACCGAGCCGATCAGGGCGTCGTAGGTCGATTCTCCTCGTTCCTTGGCCGCGGCGATGAAGTCGATCAGCAGAATCGAGTTCTTGACGACGATTCCGGCGAGCAGGATCATGCCCATCATCGACGGCATGCAGCCGTGCTTGCCGGCAATCAGCATGCTCCACGACGCTCCGATCAAGGCCAGGGGGATGGCCGACATGATCGTCAAAGGATGGATCCACGATTTGAATGCGGGCACCAACGAGAAGTAAAGCAGAATGAGGCCGAGTCCCAGCGCCGTACCGAGTCGGCCAAAGCTCTCATTCATCTGCTTGATTTCGCCCTCGTGGCTGATCCGGTAGCCCGGCGGAACCTCGAGGTCGGTCAGGGCTGCCTCGACGTCCTCCTGAAGATGCGAGATCGGCCGACGAGACCGATAGGCCTGGATATCGAGTGTCCGTTGCAAACCCTGTCGGGTGATGACCGATGCCACCGGTTTGCGGTCGAGCGTACCCAGTTGAGCCAGAGGGACCTGGCCCATCGGTGTCACGACCGGATAGGTTTCCAGCCCCGCCAGGTGTTGCCGCTGCTCCTTCGGCAGCTGGATCCAGAGTGCGAGACCGTCCTGGTTGGGAACACGAAAGACCGAACTCGGCATACCGCGAACGGCACCGGCGAGTTGGCCGACGACGGCAGCAGGCGAGATTTTGTAGAGGGCGAGTTTCTCGGGATCGGCAACGAAGGTAATCTCTTCGGAATCCATTGTCCACGAGCGGGTGATCGAGGTCGTACCGCGCAGTTGTGCTCGCAACCTGCGCTCAACCTCGGTTCCCAGACGATCGAGAGTGGCAACGTCCGGGCCGGAAATCATGACGTCGATCGAGGCCCGGATCGTCGAAAGTGCCGTGGCGCCGAAGTCGAAGACATCGACGCTCTTGAGCCCCGGAATGGCGTGGAACCGCTCTCGCAGGTCGTCCTCGATGTCCCAGATTGACGTCGACCGGTTGAATCGGTCGATCAAATGGACCGTGATCGTGCCCTGCTGCACGAGGCGCCCGGCACCGAACGAGATGACGGCAGGTTCCGAACCGATGACCGAGGAGATCGAGGTGACCTCGGAACGCTCGAGGATCATCGCCTCCATCCGCGACATGACGCCTTCGGTTCCTTCGAGCGAGGTGTTGGCGTCGGTCTCGAAGTTGACCTTGATGATGCCGGTGTCCATCGGCGGCATCAGATCGCGGCCTACCAGAGGCATCTGGCGTGCAGAGACGATCAGCAGCGCCAACGCGCCGATCAAGAAGAGCGCACGGTGGCGCAGGGCGATTTCGGTCAGGTGCACGTAGAAGTCCCTGATGGGATCGACCACCAGCTCGTTAAAACGGTAGACCAGGCGTTCGAACGCGTTGCGGCCGCCGCCGTCGCTGCGCCTGAGCAGGGAGGGCGCCAGTAGGGGAATGACCGTCACCGACACGATGTAGGAGGCGATCAGGGCGATGACCAGGGAGATCGACAGGGGGCGGAGAACGGTCTGCACAAAGCCGCCGATGTAGATGATGGGCAGCAGCACCATAATCGTCGCGTAGGTGCCGGAGAAAATTGCAAGCATGACTTCTCCGGTGCCACCGACCACAGCGTCGTGAACGTCGGTCCCCTTCTCGTGGTAGTGCCGTTCGATATTCTCGAGGACCACGATCGCGTCGTCGAGCAGCATGCCCACCGCGATGATCACGGCGGTCAAGGTCACCATGTTGAATTCGTAGCCGATCAGCCACATGACGGCGAAGGTCAAGAGATAGGTGAACGGAATTGAAATCGCCGCCAAAACCATGCCCCGGAAATCGGCGAGAAAGAGGAAGATCACCAGGACCGTCATGATTACCGCGTCGCGCAGGGCGTCGAGCATATTGCCCACCGACAGCTCGATCAGCGTCCCCTGGCTGTCGGGAATAGTAATTTCGAGGCTGGGATAGGTCCTCGCCAACTCGGGCAGAACCGTGCTCATGTCGGCGATTGTGTGGAGGGCATTGCCGGCGTTGGATCTCTGGATATTGACCGCAATCGCCGGTTTTGAGTCGCCGTGGTAGGCACTCTGTGCTTCGAGTACACCCCGATGAATGTTGGCCACATCGGCGAGGTGGACATCACCCTCCGGCCCATGTGCGACCGTGATCGTTCCGACCTCCGCGACCCGCTCAAACTCGCCCGTTCTTTTGAGGAGGAACTGGGAATCCGAGGTAATCAGAAGACCGACCGGCTGGTTGGCATTGAACGCCATCAGACGTTGGCGGACTCCGATGGGCGTCAGTCCATAGCGTTCGAGCTTGTCGCGGTCCAGTTCGACCCGAATGACCGGCTGGTGAGCGCCGAAGACCTCAACATTCGAGACTTCTGGCAGCTGCAGCAGGCGTTCCTTGATCTGGTTGTCGGCAATCTGCCTGACCATGGACAGGTCGAGCGGCGACCCTTCCTTGGGTCTCAGGGCCAGGGTCATGACCGCCTGGGTCGCCGAAGAAACCTTGAAAATCATCGGCGGTCTGGTCGCCGACGGCAGTTGGGCCTTGATCTTCTGCAGGCCGTTTGCAACGTCGGTAGCTGCCGAATCGAGTCCCTTGGCGTACTCGAACTCGACCATCACCGCCGAGACCTCATCCTTGCTGACCGAGGTGACCCGGCGAACCTGTTCGATCGTGTTCAGTTCTTTTTCGATGGTCCGGGACACGTCGGCTTCGACATCGTGAGAGGAGGCGCCCGGATAGACGGTGACGACGGCAATCTGCGGTCGCTCAGAATCGGGAAAGAGATTGACCGGCATCTGTCGGTAGCCGACAAAACCGATGACCGCGGCCAACAGGACCAGCGAGGTCAGGAGATGCGGCTTTTTGAGGTAAGAGTCAACGATATTCATGGCATCCTCCCGATCAGTCGACCGCAGCCATCGTGCGGACCTTGACGCCGTCGGTCAGGGTCATCAGCCGCGAGGGGCGGGCAACGACGACCGAATCGCCTTCAGAGATGTCACCGCTGATGACGGCCTTCGTCAACGACCGACCGAGCACCTCGACTCGAACCGGATGCACTGTCCCACCCTCGACCACAAAGACCCATGAGCCGTTTTCACCCTCAAGCAGGGCGTCAGCCGGCACGCGCAGCCCCTCAGCCGAATTCAGGTGGACATCGACGCCAACCGTGGCGCCGGATACGATACCCGGGGGCGGGGACGGCAGGTCGACCTCGAATGCAGCGAGGTGGCTCTTGCCCATCGCAGGAAAGACTCTGGAGATGGTGGTTTCGATCTTGGACTCACCCAGCAAAAGACTGACCTTCTGTCCGATCACCAGCGACGCCAGGTCCTCCGAGGGAACCTCCGCACGAACCCGAACACTGGATTGGCGAACGATCTCAAGCAGTGGTTTCCCGGGCACGCCAAGGTCGCCGGGATCAGCCATTCGCCGCGCCACAACCCCGGTGACCGGCGCCGTAAGGTGGCAGTAGGTCATGCGGATCTGGGCCTGATTGAGGCGTTTTTCCGCAATTTCGACCTGCGCCCGTGCAGCTTCGAGATGAGCCACTGCGGCAGCGGCGGCGGCCTGGGAGCGTTCCCACTGCCCGTCGGAAATAGCCCTGGCTTCATGGAGCCGCTGGGACCTTGCGGTCGCTTCGGATTGGGCGGTCTCGGCGGTGGAGGCTGCCGTCAGGCCACTCTGGGCAGCCAAAACTCCGGCCTCGGCCTGGGAGACCCCGTCTGAAAGTTCGCGGCTGTCCAATTCGGCCACGAGGTCACCCTGCTTCACCAGGTCGCCTTCGCGGACCTTGATGCTCATCACCTGCGCCATGACCCGAGGGGCAACGGTTGCTTCATTGGCGCCAAAGACCTTGCCGAGAACATGGCGTGTCGCAACGACCTCGCCGCTGCCGACCGTGGCGGTCTCGACGGCCACTGCGACATCCGGAATCAACGGGGCATCTTCCTTTTCCTTCACCCTCTTGACGCGGACGACGATCAGCATCACAGCGATCACGACGACGATTGCGATCCAGACTGACTTTTTCATTTCACTGCCTCCTTCTCGGCGATTGTGTTGACATGTGCGGCGGCCGTCAGGACAGAGGCACGGGCCCGAGCGACGGCAGCGAGTGCGCCCGCCTCACGGGCGCGGGCGCGCAGCAGGTCTTCGATGGTTCCGGCTCCGGTGTCGTAACGAATCTGCTCGATCCGGGCGGCTTCCCCTCCGGCGGCGACCCGGGCCTCGGCGGCTCGGACGGTATCGAGGGCGGCGCCAAACGACGCCAGGCCGCCTTCCAGCTGAGCCTGGGTCTCCAGGCGCGCCTTCTCGAGTGCGAACTCGGCAGCCTGGCGGCGCTCCTTTGCGGCCGACCGCCGTTCGGATCGCGCGCCACCATGAATCAGTGGCACGACCACACCCAACGACAGGCCCCAGGTGTCTTCGGCGCCATCCAGCGAGGGAGCGTCATTGACCATGTAGTTGCCGCGAGCCACCACCTTCGGGATGAACTCGCTGGTGGCAATATCGACCGCCTGCTCAGACTGATTGAGGCTGAGGTGGGCCTGCCGGATTGTCGAAACGCCTTCAATCTCGCCATGGAGTTCGGCGGCATCGACGACCAACCGGGGCAACTGCTCCGGCAAATGATCCACTGTCACACGATCGGTTGGATTTTTTCCCAGCAGAGACAGCAGGAGGGCGCCCACCTTGATCCGGTTCGCGCCGACAGTTGCCCGGTCGGCCCGGGCCCCCTCGAGTTCCTCGACTACCTTGAGCCGATCGACATCCGGGCGCTCCCCTTCCGAGACCATCAACTCCAGGCGGGAATTGGTGGATTCGAGGGCGGCTATCTGGCGATCGAGGGCCCTGGCCACGGCGTCGAGACTCTGGGCCGACGCGTAGAGGGAGGTCACGTTGAACCGCACCTGCCACCGGGTACCCTCAAGGAGGACCCTGGCCTTTTCGGCCGAAATCTTGGCCACCTCGACGCTACTTGCCAACTTTCCACCCAAATAGAGGGGCACCTCGGCTACTACGCCGTAGTGCCACTGCTCATCGTCGAAGGGAAGACCGGCAAACCCTTCCGCCAGCAATTGCCGGGAGATGGGGCGTACCATCTGGTCATCCTGGT
Organism: Candidatus Sabulitectum sp.; assembly: GCA_029934845.1. Classification (GTDB taxonomy): domain Bacteria; phylum Fermentibacterota; class Fermentibacteria; order Fermentibacterales; family JCC-6; genus Sabulitectum. Next base: position 5,192 of record JAOZLN010000048.1, on the reverse strand, counting down.
AGAGTTGATAAGACGCCACCGCATCCAGGGCGCCCCAGCGGCGGCGTCCGGAAGCTTTCGCCTCCCTGGCGGCGGCCTCGGCGGAACTCTCCGCCGCCTTGAGACCAGGGCCGTCCGCAAGCGCCAGGGTGATGGCGTCGTCAAGTTTCAGATGGCGGTTTTCGGCGGACGCAAGACCGCCGCTGAGAAGGAATACCGCTGCTGCAAGAACCAGAATTCGGAACCTCATGTCGTCCTCCCCTCACGGCTATCGATGGTTGTCATCAGAAATGGAATCAGATCTGCCTCGAAACGATCCTCGGCCGTCTCGTCGGGCAGCAGGCGGTGACGGATGGCAAGCGCCGCCGGTGCGCCGAGCAGCAGGAGCGCCATGCAGTCCGGCCGAACGGAGTTTGTCAATTCGCCCCGGGCCTGGCCCTCTTCGGCGACCCCCTCCAGCAACGACAAGTAGTGCCGGAAAACGAGGCGCATGCGATCTACCAACACCGGATCCCCGGAGGCAGAGGCTTCGGCAAGAAGCAGAATTGGCAGGCTGTCGTATTCTCGAACCACCTTCGTGTGGTGGCGTACCATGCCCTCCAGCCGTTCGGGAAAGGACAGGGCCTCGTCGTCGGCAATGGCGCGGATCGGCGCCACGAGCATTGCCTCGAGCCGATCCATAAGGCCCAGTAGGAGGGTCTGCTTCGTGCGGTAGTGCCGGAACAACGCAGCTTCCGTGAAACCGACGCGCTCGGCAATCTTGCGTGTGGTCAATCCGCCCAGTCCGCTCTCACGGACCAGTTCGAGGGTCCGATCGATGATCTCTTCCTGGCGGATCGTTGGGGAATTGCGCTTGACGGTCGTGTTCATCAGTGCCTCCGTTTGGCTAAAGTAAGTAAGTGCTTACTTACACTCACAACGTAGGCCTCAAATTCACCCGTGTCAACCCCTCTTCCCAAAAAAATCAATGACCTCTCAAAAAAAGCAAAGCGGGTTGACCGAGGTTTCGAGACGGCCGATGAATGACACGCCAATGGAGGAGGTCGACGAAAAGGCACCGGGATCTACGAGCGAACTCGCCCAAGTGCCCACACCATCTCCCGGGCGATCTCGCCACTTCTCCGGCGTTCGCCGATGAAGAATGCAAGTGTGTCCAGCACAGCTTTGCGCTGGGTCGGAATCGACTGGGCCTTGGCCTGAATCTCCGAAAAATACGCGGCCAACCTTGGGAACAGAGTTGGAGGTCCCATCAGCATCCTCATCCCTTCAGGACGAAGAGGCGGCGAGATCGGGATCGAAATACCGTCGCCGGAAAAACAACGCCACATTGACCAGTCCAATCAGCACCGGAACCTCCACCAGGGGAACAATCACTGCGGCAAATGCCACGCCACTGTCGATTCCAAAGGTGGCGATGGCCACCGCGATGGCGAGCAGGAACATCAATACCGGACCGATGATCCAGTTCTGAACCAGGGATAGTGCAAGGACCTTGAAATCCCTGAAGACCCGCCCCAATTCCTCGTACCGAACCTTGGCAAGCGGCGGGTACATCATCAGGATCAGACCGATGGCGATCGGCACATTGGTCGTTCGGACCGAGAATCGATCCCAGAAATCGGCAATCCCAGGCCGAAACCAGCCCCAACCGACCCCTACGATCATCGCGAGGAAAATCCACACAGTCAGATAGCGATCAAGCAGGGACAGCTTCTTGGTGACACTCTCGTGAGCAGTCATTGGATTTCCCCTCAGTCCGCCTGGATATGTTCTTCCGCAGCCTTGGCCGTTGCCGCCTTGAAACCCAGCCGGCAGAGATCTTCAACCGGGATTGCCGAAGGTCGGCATCACTTGACATTCTCCGAAACTTGGCTATATTGCCAAGTGATGGAGATGCGACGGAAGCTCGAGGGTTCGACGAGGCTCGACATGGAAGCTCGTGCGAAGGTTATGAAGGCGCTGGGCCATCCATCGCGTCTGTTCATCGTCGATGAGTTGTCGTTTGGGGAACGATGCGTCTGCGAACTGACCGAGATGATCGGCGCTGATATCTCGACGGTATCCAAACACCTGACACTGCTGAAGAAGGCGGGGATCGTGCTCGACGATCGGAGGGGCCAGCAGGTGTTTTACCGCCTGCGTGTGCCCTGCATCCTCAACTTCTTCGGCTGTATTGAGGCTGTAGTGAAGGAAACCGGCGGTGGCGAGTAGTTTTTTTTGATCTGTATTTGGTAAATTCGCCAAGCATTGGGAAAGAGGCGCCATGATTGACTGGAAGAAAGAAGGGCAATTGCTGGGGTGGATGGCAGCCGTATTCGCCGTTCTCTACTGGCTACCGGTGGGCCTGCCACGTTTCGACACCGCCATCACCGAGGCTCTGGCCCTAACCCGATGGTATGCCCGGGAACACGTCTTGCTCTGCCTCGTTCCCGCCTTTTTCATTGCCGGCGCCATCGCCAGTTTCGTCAGCCAGGCCGCCGTCATGAAGTATCTGGGGCCCAAGGCGCCCAAGTCCGTCGCCTACGGCGTCGCCGCGGTGAGCGGCACCATCCTTGCCGTGTGCTCATGTACCGTGCTGCCGTTGTTCGCGGGCATCCACCAAATGGGCGCCGGCTTGGGACCGGCGACCGCATTTCTGTACTCGGGCCCGGCTATCAACGTGTTGGCCATCGTGCTGACCGCAAGTGTCCTTGGCGCCAAACTTGGGATTGCCAGAGCCGTCGGCGCCGTGCTGTTCGCAGTTGTCGTCGGCGCCCTGATGGCTCTGATTTTCAAACATTCGGAGCAGGCCAGGACCGATGCCGCCATGGCGATGCCCGATCCCGACGGTGTGCGCCCATTGGCACAGACCGCCTTGTTCTTCGGCGCCCAGGTAGCCATCCTGGTCTTTGCCAACTGGGCCCGACCGGACGACCCGGTCGGTCTCTGGTTCGCCATTTTTCGTGCCAAGTGGTGGCTGACCTCTGTGGCCGCCGCCGTGCTTGGGGCGATCCTCGTTCGCTGGTTCGGCCTCTCGCTGTCGAAAGCCTTCGCGGTCGGCATCCCGGTGGTGGCTCTGGGGCTTGCAGTACCCAACCATCCCGAAGTGGCCTTTTTTGCCGGTGTGCTCGGCTTGAGTATCGTCACGGCGCGCGATCAGGGTGAACTGGGACAGTGGTTTGCCTCGAGTTGGGGCTACGCCAAACAGATCTTGCCACTACTGCTTGGCGGCGTGCTGGTCGCCGGCCTCCTGCTGGGGCGACCGGGAAATGAGGGGCTGATTCCTTCTGCCTGGGTGGCCGGCGCCGTCGGTGGCAACGGCATCGGGGCGACACTTTTCGCCTCGGTTGCCGGGGCGCTGATGTATTTTGCGACCCTGACCGAGGTGCCCATTTTGCAGGGATTGATTGGCGCGGGCATGGGTCCCGGGCCGGCTCTGGCCCTGCTTCTTGCCGGACCCGCCTTGTCCCTGCCCAACATGATCGTCATCGCTAGCGTGATCGGTTGGAAGAAAACCGGCGTTTATGTCGGCCTGGTGGTTGTGATGGCTACCGCCACTGGATTAATTTTTGGAGTTTTCATTGCGTAAACCGCACTGCATCAGAGATTTTGAAGTGTAAAAAAGGAGTTTGTCATGAAAAAGATTATTGTTCTGGGCCCTGGGTGTCCGCGCTGCGAGACCCTGGCCAAACTGACCCGGGAGGCCGCAGATGACATCGGAATCGAGTACGAATTCGAGAAGGTAACGGATCTCAAGGAGTTTTTAAAATATGGCATGATGATGACCCCGGGCCTTGTCGTCGATGGGGAGTTGAAAATCCAGGGCAAGGTCCCCGCTCTCGACGAAATCAAGTCAATGCTGGCATAGGAGGCTCTGATGAAAAAGATACTGTTGTCCACGCTCGTTCTTTCCACCGTGTGTCTGGGATTCTCAATCATCTCGATCCCGGCCTCGGCCGAGGGGCCGTCGGCATCGGCAACTGCCGGTGACACTGCTCAGGCGTCTGAATTTGTCGCGTACTATTTTCACGGCAACTTCCGGTGCGCAACCTGTAAGAAGCTCGAGGCCTACTCCCAGGAGGCCATCTCCGAGGCGTTTGCCGATGAGCTGGCGGCGGGGACGCTCTCCTGGAAGGTCCTCAACACCGACGAGAAAGCCAACAAACACTTTGTTACCGATTTTGAGTTGGTCACCAAGGCCGTGGTACTGGTCGAATATCGGGACGGCAAGGTCGTTCGTTTCGAGAACCTCAAGGATGTGTGGAAACTGGTTGGCGACAAGGACGTCTTCGTCAAGTACGTTGAGGATTCCACGCGCGGCTTCCTCGGACAGGGCTGATGGATCCCAATGTTGCGGCCATGGGGACGGCCCTGTGGCTGGGAATTCTGACATCGATCAGTCCGTGTCCTCTGGCCACCAACATTGCGGCCGTCAGCTATGTCGGGCGACAGGTGGGAAGCACTCGGGCCATTCTTCTTTCGGGAGGGCTCTACGTCGTGGGACGAACCCTGGCCTATGTCGTTCTCGGCGCCGCAGCGGTGTGGTCCCTGATGTCGGTCGTTGCAGTCTCCAGTTTTTTGCAGGGTGGACTCCACCGGGCACTGGGACCGTTGTTGATCGCCGTCGGTCTCCTGCTCCTTGGTGTACTCAAGTTCAGTATGCCCAGCTTCGGAGTCAGTGACGGCCTGCAGAGCCGGGTTGATCGTTGGGGAGTCTGGGGTGCGGGCCTGCTCGGCATCGTCTTCGCCCTGACCTTCTGCCCGGTATCGGCGGGACTCTTCTTCGGCAGCCTGGTGCCGCTCGCGGCGGACAGTGGGTCCCCGTTGGTACTTCCCACGCTGTTCGGCGTCGGCACGGCCCTGCCCGTCGCCGCCTTTGCCGTCCTGCTTGCCGCCGGCGCGGGATGGTTGGGAAAGGCTCTGGACCGAGTCCAGATTTTTGAAATCTGGGCCCGTCGGATCACTGCGGTAGTCTTCATCGGCATTGGGGTGTACGAGACGCTTCGGTCGACGTTCTATCTGATGTAATCCGCAGGCGCCCACACAGCTCGAGAACGCACGCCACAGGGGTGTTCGGCCGGTGAGCCCAGTTTCTTTGGTTCAACGAAAGAAGAATCAAAGGTGGAGCTACGGGCTCATCTCATACGCGTCTTTCTGAACCAATACGAAGCGCTCCCACACTGAAGTAAAACGAGACTCGTCGATTGCGGGGCGATGGATCATCTTCAGACAAT
>JAOZLN010000283.1 GCA_029934845.1 Candidatus Sabulitectum sp. | reverse complement strand
ACACAACCCGACACGATAAACCCTCCGTCGCTCACTGCGGAAATACTCAGTCCGTAGTCGGCGGATAAGGTGCCATGTGTTCTGCTCCAGGTGATCTGACCGTTTTCGTCAAACTCACTCAGGATCATGTCCGACCTGTTCGATTCACTCAGGGGAAGTGAATTGGTCCATCCGCACACAACAAAGCCTCCATTGGCCAGAGGAACCATGTCTGCTCCCCTCTCCCAGCTCGGGCCAGAAAGAGAGCCTGTCCAAAGGGTTTCAAACGCAAAACTAAGTTTTAAAAGGCTTGTTTCATAGATCATGTTGTTCGAGGAGGTCATTGTATTCAAGAGAATGAACAGACCTCTTGAATCAACCTCTATAGCTTCCGGTGAACATCTTTCAGCACCGGAAAATAAACTGTGCAGCTCTGGTGTTCCTCCAGCAGAGTTCAACACCAGAATACACACGCTACTCTGCCATCCGACCTCTTCCGCTGTTCCAAGGACATAGATTTTGTCATCAAAGGAACAAACATCGCGAACTGAAAAAGAAATTGACGGATATGTCCGATCCCACAGAACATTTCCCAGATTGTCCAGCATCAAAACCCTGGGAAAATCTGAATCATTTCCCGCAACAATAACTTCTGAAGAAGAGGATCTAATTGCAGGGTTATCAAGGATGTCTCCTGACAGCTGAGTGATCCACTCTTCTGAACCGGACTCGTCAGCGCAGAATATGTGTGATACATTTTCACCATAACTGTTACAAACAACCACTGAGCCATTCAGAAAATCAGTAGCACAAAGAGGTTCTCCTATTAATAATGCAGTAGTCTGCGATGTAATTATTCCGCCCTGGTTTATTAAGTAAGAAACCAGGTGGGGCGTTCCGTTCCACTCTGCAGAAAGGCTTCCGTGAGCAAGGTAACCACCATCTGTTTGCCTGGAATAAAGAATTCTCTGAGCCCCGTCGCTGTCCAGTACGGAGGAAAAACAAGGCAGTGCAACCAGGCAACTCAGCAGAATAATCACTGTTCACTCACACCAAGCAGGTAGATCTTCGGCCAGTCATCCGGGTCAGGATCATATGCAAGAGAACCATATGGTGAGATCGAATAATCTGCCCGGTCAGCGATGGATTCATCAGGAAATGCAACTGCCTGAAGTTCTCCATAAGCAGAGTATATCCTGAAATAGGTTTCAAGCTCATCACCCATCTGTACCCATATTCTGCCCTGATCATCAACCCCGACACCCTCAATTATGGTACGATACTCATCAGTTCTCGGCTCTCTGCTTGTATCAAGTGTTGTTCCTTCGTCAGACATCATAATAGAAAAAGCAAGCTGATCCTCTGCAAGTTCCTCCTCTGTAAGCGGAACTCTTTCCCATTCCTCTGATATTCTGAAAATTTCCTCACCTGTGGAGGAAAAAGAAGCCAGCATAAAGAGAGAATCAGATTGCTCAACAAGAATTGCTTCTCCATCAATTCCGCCTGCACAGTGTTGAGAAGGAGCCCTTAGAGCACCACCATCCATATTAAGAAGGTAACTTTCATAAACAACTTCAGGCTCTGAAGAATCACCAAATGCTGCAAATACCATCTCAGCCCCGGGTCCATCCTCTGCATCAAAATTAACTGTCAGGTGCAGTGCAAGATAGTTCTCTCCGGTAGTACCGGCGATAAGGGACGGAGGCATCATTCCAAAATCATTTATCTCGTCTCGCAGTGATCCATCTGAATTAAACCTTATCATTTTTGACCCAGCAAGGTCTGAAACAACAAAGCCATCTCCCAGTATTGCAAGCGCCAGGGGCATCTGGTATTCGCCTGGCCCCTGACCGCTTTTTCCTATAAGCATAATTTCTTCACCTGCAGGATCAAATATCTGAAATGTTAACTTTCGGGCATCAAGTACAGCGATATTCCCATCCGGCGTAAATCCGCAGGCTACTGGAAATGCAAACACTGAAGCTTCCTGGCCAAACTCAACACCAATCGTGTCAATTGCAGTGATGTAAAGGGTGTCAACTCCAGGCAAATCAGTAGAGATCTCTGCAGTAGAAATTTCATCACTGCACGAGATTGCTGCCATACCTGCTGTTAAAAGCAGAAACCTTATAGTTGCTTTCATCTTTCACATCCTTTTCTTCCAGGTGTGTTCATACTATTATAACCGTATTAACCAAAATGGAGGGTAGAGACATGCACCGAAAATTTCTTGATGACCTTACCGATGTCGAGAGAACCGAGTTCATTTCCCGTTGCGAAAAAGGGGTATTCCTGGCAGGAACCGAAATAATCAAGAAAGGCGACGAATCACGAGCGATGTTCCTTATTAAAACAGGTTCAGCCACAGCCAGCGACAGCTGGGACGAAGATTCTGTTCCCCTTGCTATCTTCTCAGAATGGGATGTTTTCGGAGAGATGTCTTTTCTAGACGGTACACCCCGATCTGCAACAGTTAAGGCTACTGAAGACAGCGTTGTATACAGCATCGAATGGGACAAATTCATGGAACTCATCGACTCCAAACCTGTAATCACAACTAAGATTCTTCTAAGTCTGGTAAAGATTCTTATCAATCGGCTTCAGTTCATAGACATCGCATTTACTACCATAGCTGTTGCAAACAGAGATATGAAAAAGAATATGTCCGAAATGCGCAAATTCCTTAAGGGTTAACCTATATTCTCCCGCCGGGGTATAATAATTCCCGGCGGGGATCATTTCTCCACCGGTCATACCAGCAAGACCAGGAATTACGAACTTCCCAGCTCTGCATCTCCCATTCTACAATGTATCTTGCATCTTCGAGCTGCTCACTGGAGAGCATGTCATTTACCATGCCCATGGTCCAGGCCATAAGATCGTTCATTTCACTCTGGTACCACTGCCTCTCTTCAAGAGCAAAATAAACAGTAGTTTCCATATACATACCCTGGGTGAAAGCTTGAAAGAAGTCCATTCTTCCCGTGTCAAAACCATAAGTAGAACGCACTGCCTCCAGCCGATACTCCACGTAGAAAGTAAGAGCATCCAGATAGTAATACTGTTCATTTGAAAGATCAACTCTGGAAAGAAGCCTTGATATGCCACGCATTGCAGGTATCTCGCTTTCCCAATCATACATTCGCACAAGCCAGCCGCTGGATGACGGTCTTCCCCACTGTTCGTTCCGGTATTCTTCGTACTCTTCGCGAAACTCTGCGTAAGTCATCCCGTCGTCAGCCAGGAAACTGTCAAGCATTATTTCGCCTACAGAGTGTCCGGCATAACCAATGAGAAGAGAAAGACAGACGGCAATAATCATAAACATCCTCCTTTCTTGACGTATAGCAAAATCAAAGAACACAGTTCCAGAAGATCTGGCTCAGCCATTTAGCGCCCTAGTTCTATTTTGATACCAGCGAAAGTGGAATTATCAAGAGAAAGGCTTCCAACAAGAATCATTTGAGGCAGAAAACCGTATGAAACAATGTCTGGGGAACCCTGAGAATAAACACAGCGGTCGTTACCGGCATACCATTCATGATTGTAGTAAGAATTGTCCTGGGTTTCGTTAGCCCACTCAATCTCTATGATAAGGTTGTCGGTTCCATCGTACCAGTATGGATCATCC
>JAOZLN010000047.1 GCA_029934845.1 Candidatus Sabulitectum sp. | reverse complement strand
TGTTCCCCGCCTTCTTATGAATCCAGTCAGTCCCGGTTGCTCAACCGGATCGAGTGCCAGAAAGTTGTCCCAGTCCAGCTCGGCCAGGAATATTGCATCGCCATGATCATCATCCTGGCTGTAAAGATACCGGCCATCTCCAACCACGGCATACACTGTTATCTCATCACCGGTGTTAAGTATTTCTCGACCGTCAGAATATCTTAAAAACTGGTTATCATCAACAGTTACCAGCCCGGCATCAGGCAACACCCACATATCAATAACCGGCGACTCATCACCGGACACCTCAAAAAGAACCTTTGATGAGTTCATATCATAAATGACACTGGGTGGATAGCTTGCACCACTTACAATATCGGAAAATGGACATGGGCAGTACCCATCACTAAGCACTTCATTGTGATAACTTCGCTCTCCTGTGGAAATCTCTATCATATCAGAATGGGGAAATACTGAAGAGCCTTCATACAACTCTAAAAAGCTCTTCGCATCAGGTGAACAGGATAGAAGTGGATGACCGTAAAGAAATCGTGAATCCATTGTGAAATCGAATTGCGGACCGGAACCTACATTGTATGAAAGAACGACCGGTTCAGCGTTTGAACCATCGCTATCGCAGACCAGAACCATTTCAGGAACGTGAACATCTTCCCCGACAGTAACTGTAACAGCGTAACAGATCCTCTCTCCGTTAAATGACCCGGAGAGCATGGATACGCGAATGACATTTGCCCAGCCGTAGGCAGAATGATCCCAGAAAGACACCCATTCCTCTTTCTCTCCGGGAAAATCACATGATACGGTCCAGAAATCAGAGTTATTATCCACAAACAAAACTCTTCCATCAGGAAGCTCGACAAGCGACCTGACATAATCATTGATATCGGAGGCAAGAAACACCGGTTGAGATGCCAGAAGAACAACCATCATAATTGCAGTCAAAACAACCTCCTCTGCTTATGTGTTTAAACGCAAAGCTATTATAGTATTCAAACTGCATGAAAGATTAGTGGTACCATCCCCAGGCACCCGGGGATTGGGCGAAGTCCTGGATTCCATGTAGATCCAACCAGGTTGGAAACCTCTTTAGCACCACGCAGTGGACACTTATCGAACCCTTTAATAGAGAAAACTCTAGCTTCTTGACATATTTACTCTAACAGTGAACTCCCGCACGATCAGGTTAAATGATTAGTTCCAGTTCCAGTATGTTCTTCATCATCGTAAAATGACCGTCAAGCGTATAGATTTCAGCATGATGTTGCTTAGCATTCTGTGCAATAACCAGATCGGGTAGCCCTATTCCGTTAACTCCTTTTTTCAAGCACATATACTGATACTCGATAATCTCATCCCAGACGATATCCATACTGAGTTTCCTTATGGTTTCCATCAATCCTACAATTTTACGCTGGTTTCTTATCCTCAAAAAAGGGATAAGTTCAGCAAGAATCAAGTCATTGGTCACTACAATGTTTTCATCAATCAGGTAATCAAGTTTCTCAGATCTTCGTCCATCCTTGAAATAATCAATCCAGATGGAGCTATCAACTAAGACCTGCATTCTCTACTCCGCAAAACACCCGTATCTATTTCAAGATCAATCTTACCCTTGAACTTCTTAAGTTCGGTGATTCTGTTCCTTCTAATAAGTTCTTGAAGAGCAATAATAATTACTCTTGTTTTGGTCCCAATATGAGTGACATCCATTGCTTCAAGTAATAATTCCTCTGGCAGATTCAAAGTAGTTCTCATCTCAACCTCCTTATGCATAAGTATAGCAATTTATGCATACGAGTCAAATCTATCTCATCCTGATTCCTGAAAATGGATTTCCCTTGCTTATCCATGAGAACTGGATGACAGGAAGAAAACACCTTGATATGGAGTTAATCAAGGATTGGGAGGAAGAGAGAAAAGGATCGGCTGAAGAAGAGCCAGTTGAGAGGTCAGGAGAAAATCACAGAAAATACAGGACTTGACCCTATCCCCAGCTTCAAGATCTGCGGTATCAATGGTTGTCCAGTAGTAAGATGAGCAGGAAGAGAGTAAGAGAAAGACAACTATCAGTAAATAAACAACCAGCTTCCCTGCAAAAAACAATTTCACTAAACTCCTCCTATCCGACGTTGAATTTCCTCTTAAGTCACTAAACAAATCTATAGCGTTTCCTGATCTATGGGTAAAGACCTGCTCAATACGCAAAACGATTCTAGAATCAGCTTTGGCACCCCAAATTGGATACGTTTCGAACTCCGCTGGAATAAGTTACAGTGACTGGAAGAACTTACAGTGACACCCCGTAATGGATAAGTTTAGAATACCACTGGAATGGAATTCCCATTTCTGGAGGAAGAAATCACAGTACATGTGAGGATGTATTTTCCCTCCAATTAGAATCTGTTGAATCAAGAAATACCGCGTTGAGATCACAATGGAACTTGACGCCTTATCACATTTATGTTATATAACCTTTGTGTGATATAGCCCTGTATATTTTTTTGTGTGCTTCTGCAAAAGTGATGGAAAGTGAGGTATTATGCCATGTGAGATTGAGTATGCCGATGAGTTTGGTGATTGGTGGGATGAGCTAAATGAAGATGAGCAGGATTCAGTTACTGCTTATGTGAATCTGCTTGAAACTAGAGGGGTCATACTTGGTTTCCCATACTCCTCAGGTGTTGAAAGCTCAAGGCACAGCCATATGAGAGAATTAAGAATACAACATAGCGGTAACCCATACAGAGTTCTATATGCATTTGACCCAAGAAGAACTGCTATTCTTCTAATTGGGGGATGCAAAACAGGTAACAATAGATGGTACGATGAGTTTGTTCCCATCGCTGATAGAATTTATGATGAGCATGTGGAAAATCTGCAATAGAAGATTGATTAAAAAAGAGCAAAGTACGGAATTAGAAAAATAAGTAGCTAAGTATGGAATCAGGAAGAGAAGTAGGAATAGGAAAAGGAAGAGGAGATGAAATAATGTCTAAGCCCTTCAGGAATCTTGTTGACAGCATTTCTCCAGAGCGTAAGAGAAAGATAGACTCAAGGACTAATGAACTTCTGCGTGAAATGGAAATTCGCGAGCTCAGAAGAGCTCTGGATATCACACAAGAGGAACTTGCACTAGCTTTGGAAATGAAGCAGTCTGCCATTTCCAGAATTGAACATCAGTCAGACATGTTTATAAGCACTCTAAGGAGTATCCTTTCTGCTATGGGTGCTACATTGAAGATTGTTGCTAGTTTCCCCGAAGGTGATATACAAATCAATCAGTTCGAGGATGTCAGAATTGGTCAGGTATCTCCAACAGAAAAATAGTCGACCATTTACCCTAGCATGTTCTGAGTTCTATTCGAACTGCACTGGAAGAACTTACAGTATGGCACCCCAAACCGAATTCAAACTCAGAGATCAATTGAGCGATCAAACTGGCTTTTAACTCTTGAGGCTCTCTTCGTTGCTGAAAGTTCATGGTGCTTTGTATTAAACCTGTGTTCCGCATTGGGTTGTTCTGTAATGAATTCGGTGATCTCAGAGAAGCCATTACCGGTTTCAATGCGAAGTTTGAAAGAAAAACCCTCTATGCCACCGAACACCATCACGCAGAGCATCAGAAGACCTGCGGCATAGAAGGCTAGTAATTTCATGTTCTCCTAACTTACCAGCATAATTTTAGCAAAGCGACCGTGAAGTTTACCAATTCCCTTTGCCAGATGAAGAGTCAGCACAATAAGCATTCCACCGCCGGCCATAACGAATGGCATGGCATAAAAAGGTACCCAGAATTCCGGACTAATGAATGGCTCATGCAAACCGTACTGAATCACCGGTGCTCCTATGAAAGACAATGCGAGACTGAAAAGTGTAACAATCAGAGTAAAGTAGATTATTCCAAGTGGCATAAGAAGAAACAAATAGATCAACGTGGTCCAGGTGCTTCTTGTGGTAAGAATTATCTTGAACTTGGTCCACCAGTTTTTTCCGTCTCCAGGGGTAATTGCTCTTCGCGGCATTCTTACGCCCAGCAACGCCTCCACCATTCTGCCTTCAACAAAACCAAGCCCTCTGACTGAGAGCAAAAAGAGAAGGGCAAGCGGAATTCCAATAACGAGAACAAGAAGCCCTAATGAAATCGACAGCCCCGTGGTCACCCATGTAAAGTAGAATACGCCAGTAACCAGGGAAAGAATCATGTAAAGGCTTGCAGCCCATGCCCTGGGTTCTGCAACTACCTCACAAAACCCGAGAAAACCATTGCTTGTCTTATTCCCGGTGATGGCGAATACAGGAGTAGTAATTTCCTCAATGTCTGAGTATTGCTCCAGGATGTCCTCCGGTGTTCCGTATTTCTCAATGATGGCTCGCAGTAGTTCTGCGGTGTCAGCATCAGGATTTTCTTCAGTCTCAATCTGATATGCGGTGTTAAGATGATCCTCTGCATCTGCCAGAGCATCTTGAACAGTTGATCGATCAAGATCAGCAAGTGCGTTCTTTAAGTCATCAAGGTAGCTCTCAATTTGCCTATTCATGAACATCCCCTCCAAGAATTCTGCTCATTAATGTACAGGTGCCTTCCCAGAGATCCTGCCATCTTTCAAGAGCTTCGCGACCTGTTTCTGTAATACTGTAATACCGCCTTGGGGGACCGGACACTGATGGCTCAACCCTGCTGCTTAGAAGTTCATTCTTCTCCAGGGATTTGAGCACTGGATAAAGGGCACCCTGTTTGATCAACTGAAAATCCTCATCCTTTCCCGACATTTCCTTTGCAATTCTATAGCCATACATAGGCTCTTCCGCCTGGGCGAGAATTGCAAGTAGCGCCAGGGAGGTAATTCCCGAACTAAGTTCTCTACTGAACTTTCGGTCCACTGTGCTTCTCACATCCAATTTGTTTCTCCTCTCCACAAAATAACACTAGTAACTCAATACTGCTTTCAACTGAATACTACTACTTTATCAATACTAGTGTCAAGTTCGTACTACTGCCATTTGCCTGCCTTTCGTCACTTTCTTCACGGAACCACTGGATTTGTTGATAATTCATCCATTACCTACTATTGATTGAGGTCTTGACCTTGAGGAGAATGGGTACAATGTAAAGATAGATATTTTTGTTAGACTCCGGTGAAAGGCCAACATTGAAGCCAGACGAAGAACGCTCAATTCTTGTTGATTTACTAAGAGACTCAGATGGTAATATGTCATCCTTGCTCTCTCTTTTTAAGAACACACTTATTTTCATTTTCGATGCACAGGGGCATTTCACATTTGGTCAGGGTGACTTAAATTTAAATCTTCATATTGATTCTGATCATTTTATTGGCAGATCAGTCAGTGATGTTCTTCCACCCAGCGTATCCATCCCATTTGATAATGCTTTCAGTAGGAATCTTCAGGGAGAAGTGGTTGAATTCACCTATAAGCTTGTAACAGAAACTCAGGCCGGGTGGTTTAAAGCTGTATGCTCTCCTGTGTTTCAGGATGAAACCTTTAATGGCACTCTTGCCATCGTAAAAGACATCAGCGCTGAAAAAGAATCTGCTCAGGCACTTCAGAGAAGTGAAGAAAATTTCAGAACCCTTGTAGAAATGGCCACAGTTGCTATCGTTATGATCACCGATGGGAAACTGTCATATGTAAACCCGGTTACCTGCAAATTATCCGGATATACCCGGGAAGAACTCATTTCAAAAAGCTTCCTCAAATTCATCGCACAGTCTGAACGAAGAAGAATGCTGCGAGCTAATTCCACTCACGGTTCACTTAACAACAAACCAAGTTTGTATGAAACAAAAGTAATAAAAAAAGATGGCAGCCTCCTGGATGTTGAAGTAAGTCTGCGATCGATCAATTACCAGGGTAAGGTAGCTGTTCAGATTCTTTTGCAGGATATCACCCTGAAGAAGCAGGTAGAGCATGAAAGAATTTCCATTCAGGAAACTCTGAAAGAAAAGGTAAAGGAAAGAACCAGCGAACTTGAGGAGTACCGTGAGCATCTTCAGGAAATTGTAGATGAAAGAACGACCCGTCTGAGAAACACAGTTAGTCTGCTGAGAATCGAGATTGAAGAAAGAATTGTGGCCGAAGAACGGGCTGAACACCTGAAACAAATTCTTAAAGCTGTAAGAAGTATAAACCTTCTGACGATCAAAGAAACTGATTCTCAAGTTCTGATTGATACAGCCTGTATGAATCTTGTTGAAGCAAGAGGCTATAAGGATGCATGGGTTTTCCTTCTTAACCAGGATGGTTCATACATGACTGCCTCCGAAGCAAGATACGGAGAAGATCTTGAACCGCTGAAAGAAAACCTGATGAAAGGTCAGTTCACTCCCTGTGTTGATAAATCACTGAACTCGAAGGTCCCCTGGATATCCGACAGCGCAAGAAGTATCTGTAATAGCTGCTTGTTAAAACCCGATTCCAGTGACCCAAGGTACATAATGTCACACAGGCTTGAGAGCCACGGAAGAGTCTTTGGCGTTCTTACTGTAACCAGCCTTGGTTCTGTTCCTCCTGATGTTGAAGAGGTAGGATTGTTCACCGAGGTGTGTGACGATATCGCCTTTGCACTGGACAGCATAGACCACGAAAAGGCAAGGGAGATTGCAACAAAAGCTTTAAGCGAAAGTGAGAATCGATACAAAGCACTTTTTGACAACTCCGGAATGGCCATTCTATTCATGGAAGAGGATATGTTCCTTGACTGTAACGCAAAAGCTGCAGAGATTTTTAGATGCACAGTAAAAGACCTGAAGGGAATGAGGCCATACGAACTCTCCCCTGTTGATCAACCTGATGGAAGTGTTTCTCTTGAAAAAGCAACCGAGAAAATTCAGGCTGCCATCAAAGGAAAACCTCAGTTATTTAAATGGGTTCATACCAGAGTAAACGGAGAAGAATTCCCTGCTGAAGTAAGCCTTAATGCTATCAGAATTGGAGGAAGAAATTTCATACAGGCGATAGTCAACGACATTACATTCAGGGAAGAAGCTGAGAATGCTCTTATACAAAGCGAAAGAAACTACAGAACTCTCTCTGACAATGTACCGGTTGGTATTTTCAGAAGTAACCCTGCAGATAGTGGTACCTTTATTTCTATCAACCCGATGATGGCAACCATGTTCGGCTATGATTCCATAGGTGACCTGCTTCAACACAGCGCTGAAGAAATATACAGTGATACAAAATCCAGATCATCATTTCTCAAAGAGCTTAACTCCATCGGTCTGGTTGAGAACTATGAAACTATGATGCAAAGAAAAGACGGTTCTGCATTCTGGGCATCTATTTCAGCAAGGTACATTTCCATCAAAGAAGAGAATCAATCAGATATGGTGGACGGAATTGTCACCGATATTTCTCAGACAAAATTGCATGAAAAAAATCTTCGTAGAAGCCTGGACAGTTTTAAAAGAGCTATTGAGGGCTCAGTTACAGCCATGAGTCTTCTTGTTGAGATGAAAGATCCCTACACCGCTGGACATCAAAAAGGTGTTGCCCTGCTTGCATGTGCAATTGGCCGTGAAATGAATCTGGACGATAACACCATTGATTGCCTGCGAATAGCAAGTACTCTTCACGATCTGGGAAAACTTAATGTTCCGCTGGAAATTCTTAACAAGCCCGGGCCACTCAGTGAATTCGAAATGGATTTCCTTAGAACGCATCCTGGTGCAGGGTATGATATTCTGAAAGCCGTTGAATTTCCATGGCCTATTGCTGAAGTGATTCGTCAGCATCATGAAAGACAAGATGGTTCAGGGTACCCAAGAGGCCTTAAGGGTGATGAGATCATGATCGAGGCAAGCATTATTGCCGTAGCAGATGTGGTGGAAGCGGTGGCCTCCAGAAGGCCTTACCGGGCAAGCAGAGGCATCAATGTAGCTCTTGATATTATTCGAGAAGGCTATGGGATTCACTACAATAAAGATGTTGTAGACAGCTGTCTCAGGTTGTTCAACGAAAAAGGTTTTGCCCTTATGGACCATGACAAACAAAATGCTAAAAATGCTAAAGCGGATTTCATTCTTTAAACAAGCCCCCGCTTTTGTCCAGATGATTAATCCACGGAAACAATTCTGACATCAAAAAACAATGTTTTTCCAGCAAGTGGATGATTTGTGTCAACGGTAACTTTGTCGTTCTCAACCACCATAATCCTGATAGTCTGGCTGTTTCCATTCTCATCTTGTGTCTGAAACTGCATTCCCGGTTTTATCTCTTCAATTCCGGAGAACGCCTCTTTTTTCAATACAGCATGAAGACAGGGATTTATCTCTCCGTAACCTTCTTCCGGGGGTATCACTGCTGCAAATTCATCCCCGGCTTTCCTTCCGGTAAGTTCTTTCTCAAGACCGGGAATAATCGCACCTGTGCCGTATTTGAACACAAGAGGCTCATTATCGGTTGATGCGCTGATTACCTCACCTGCGTCATTCTTCAGCTGGTAATGCATGGAAACGACTCTGCCATCTTCTATGATCATTATTGCTCCTGATTCCGTTTAGATTAAAAATGAGTGCAATAATAAAAAGCAGGAAAGAAACTGTCAACTATCTGGTCGGGCAGAAACAGGATCAGTTAAGCACTACAGTTCTGTATCTGGAAATGGAAGATCTGTCATTTACCGTGATGAAATACACACCGGGATTCAGCCCTTCCACTAAAAAGGAATGTCTCCCCGCAAAGAAAGAACCACTGGATATCTGATCTGTATGCCTTCCGGCGATGTCGTATACATCCATGAAAAGATCACACTGTACCCGCGTATCAACCAACAGCTCAAATGGATCAGATACAGGGTTGGCAAGCAATACTGTGTAATCGTTGAAAGAATCAAAACCAACCTGCGGAACGCCGGATGTACCCCACCCCGCAAGAACAGACATCATCCACCACCAGGCGCTCCCCTTGTTGATGCAACTTTCTATAGTGGTGTGACCAAACTCATCTCCATTGTAATGCGGATGTTCTGATGGCACATCTGTCCCACTGTATTCGTAGGTATTCTGCTCCCACTGAGAGGTTGCGGGATTGAACCACCAGCAGTCCAGATCGGCAAAATCAAAAAGAACTTTATTGTTAACAGCACAGTAATCTCTTATCTGATTGTTCCTCTGGTACCTGTTATATCCGCCTGCATCTTCTTCCTGTGCGTTTCCAGTAAAATAGATGAATGTAACATCGGGGTATTCACCTTCAAGAAGAGTCATTGCGTCGAGATACTCCTGCATCTCAGCCTCGCTGTAGTAGCTGCACTGTCCGCACCAGCACCACATTGAAGTATCAATTACCGGGTTATTATTGAGTACTGCCCTTGTTAAATTTAGTCCTGCAGCAGTTTGCCAGTAGTCTTCAGGCCCCACATAATCACCATTTTCCTGCCCGTCAAAAACACAATATGCCCCGGGGTCAGTGGGAAGAGTCAGATAGCCAACCTCACAGTCATAAACCGAGTTGCTGTCCTCGATGAACTCTACCCCGTAAGTCAGCTGACCACCGTGAGAAGTGTGGGCATAATGAGACTGAACGGTATTCTGAACCGCTGTGATCCAGACTGATGGAATACCGCTGAGATCTGAACAGGTGTGGTCAATTACTATTCCCTGTGCATTGGCAAAACAGACAACAACAAACAGCAGCAGCAGATTAACAAGACGCATAACTCTTCCTCCAATTCAAAAGACCTTTCACATAAATAAAATAACACATTAACCGTTCCTCAAACAGCGGTGCACAGAGATCCCCACTCTTCCAGCTGCTTGATCAGATAATGCTGCCGTACCTCTTCAATGTTTCAATAATACGACATCACTCCTGCTATGCACTTTGCATAGTATTCTTTTATGCAATAGATTACTAAAAGTACTAACCGAAGGGATGTGATTTCATGCGTTTTGTATTATCGGTACTCACTATCCTGATGGCCTTCACTGCCAATGGTGCAAACTTTATTGAACAGACAGACTGGTCTGGAGGCCCCGGCATTTCCGGACCTGTTCTGTTCTGGGACAATTCTTTTGACACGTCTACTGACATAGACTGGTTTTCAATTCCGGGAGATCTCCTTCTTCAGGAAACAATACTTGATCATTCAAGAAGCTTTTCCAAGGAATTTGAAACGGTTGGTTATCTTGTATCAAGCATCCTGGAGATGCCAGCCAGATTGAGAGATGACGACTTCTGGGGCAACATTTTCTGGGACTCCAATGTGCAGCCGGGAACTGAAGTTTCATTCAGAGTCAGAGGTTCAGATACCCCAGGGAATATGGGTCCCTGGTCTGATCCAATAACTGAGTGGGGTGAAAGCCTTGAAGAAATCCTTGACGATGAATTCGCATACTTCCAGTACGAAGCAACCCTGGTTACAAGCAACACATCCATTTCTCCGGAACTGCACTCGTTAATAATAACATTTGAAACTGATTCAGGTGGGGTCTGGACACCTGGATTCAGCGGAACATCAGAGCTTCTGAATGATGTGTGCTTTGTTGATTCCCTCAAAGGATGGGCTGTAGGAAACAACGGTACTGTTCTGGTCACTTATGACGGCGGAGTAAACTGGACCCAGCAAACCAGTAACACACCAGAGAACCTCAACAGCGTTTCTTTCGTAGATCACACAGATGGATGGGCTTGCGGAAGCAGTGGAACAATAATCAGTACTGTGGATGGCGGAGATGTATGGAGCCTGCAGACAAGTGGAGTGGCCTCGGAACTAAGGGGCATATCATTTTCTGATCACAACAATGGCTGGGCCGTAGGCACAGGAGAAACAATCATTGCCACTAACAATGGTGGATCATCATGGCAGCCAAGACACAGTGGCTCCGGAGTTCTGAATGGAGTTCACAGCGCAGATGGCATGAATGCAATGGTAATCGGTGACGGCGGTCTGGTTTTAGGAACGGCTGACGGAGGCGATGTCTGGTATCCCCTCTCAAGCGGTGTTACAGAAAATCTGAATGACATTTTCATGGTGACTCCAAACATAATTTATGCTGTGGGGAATTTCGGCACAATAATCAACTCCAGTAACTCTGGACAAACCTGGATAATTCAGCATCAGAGCAAATCAGGAAATGGCAGCCGTGCTACCGATCTCCATTCTGTCAATTTCGTGAATGTCTATACCGGCTGGGCAGTTGGAACCGGTGGACAGATCCTTTACTCCGAGAGTGGCGGAGAAAAATGGATATTACAACCCGGGGGAAGACTCCCTGACGACCTGCTGGGCATTGGCGGGGTAAACGGTGAAAGTGCTGTTTCCGTCGGAGCCAACGGCACGGTTATTTTGTACAATTTCACATCTGGTATTGATGATACTCCAGATAAACCACAGGGTATTATTGAACTGGCGCTTTCTCCAAATCCGGTAAGAACATCTGCACAAATACAATTCACTCTTGATGCTCCGGGTACTGTTGATATCACTCTTCATGATCTTTCAGGAAGAATAGTAAACAGAATCTTCTCTGGAGAGAAGGTTGCAGGCAATCACAATATTGATTTTAACGGTAGAACTCAATCAGGTGATTTGCTGCCATTGGGAGTTTACATAT
>JAOZLN010000282.1 GCA_029934845.1 Candidatus Sabulitectum sp. | reverse complement strand
GCCGTTGATAAACCCATATTACGTTTGTTCAGCACGATCTTTAAAGGTATATCGCTTCTGTACGACCCAACCAGGCTTACAGTACTGTCTGATGAGGCATTGTCTACCACTACAATAACAGAGGGTTTTTCGATGCCCGGAAGAATAGACAGAGACTTCAGTGCTCTGACTATAACATCTTCGCTGTTGTAAGTCGTAATGACTGCTGACCATTTCATGGTACTAATATACAAAGAGGGAAGAGTCTTACGACCCTTCCCTCTAAAAAGTTCAATTTGGACTAGAGAGCTTTGTCTTTCAGTGCTTTTCCAGCTTTGAAGAACGGGACTTTCTTTGCAGCGTACATTCTTTTTTCTTTGGTTCCGGGAACTACGCCCTCACGAGCTGCTCTTTCCTTAACACCGAATGTACCAAAACCGATAAGAGAGATTTTGTCTCCTTTTTCGATAACGCTGCTGACTCCTTCAATGAAGGCCTCAACTGCGGCAGAAGCCTGCTTCTTGTTCAGTTCTGCTTTTTCGGCGACATAGCCGATAAGTTCTTTCTTATTCAACCCCAAACCCCTTTCTGATTGATCTACAACACAAAGACACAATGATACGATTACATTAGAGCTGGGGAAGCTCTTTGTCAAGTGTCTATTGCAAACATTAAAAACTGCTTGTGTGCTGTTCCACTTTGATATCAGGGAAAACCTTGATGTTAATACGGAAATAAAAGCCAGTATCGACATCAGAAACATGTCGGGTAAAGATGGCTTCCCAGCTATCCAGGTCGCGCATTATGGAATAATCCTGGCTGATAAAATCACCTTCAGGGATGTCATAATAGGCTCTGTAATTCAATGCCCAACGAGTGGTTAGATTAAGACTTACGGATAGTCTGAGCTTGTTAAGATCATCGTTTTCGCTGTACAATGAGGGTCTCCAGTTGTGAGAGAGGTTTAGCCTCCATGAGAGCGGTGTGATAATGAAACCCGAATCAGGCTGCATTGTAGGGTCATTCCCAGCAAGTTGAAGACTGGTTGTAAAGGAAAGATCCTGAGCTTTTCCAGTGTAAGCATTGTATGAACTGTTAATTCGCGAGGAGATCCATTGAGCCGGAGTTAAGTTCAGACTGATGCTCACAGGAGAAAAATGTTCTTCCTCCCGGTCGGGACTCCAGCTTGAAGAGAGAGCTAACTCTGCCAGAGTTTTCTTTACCACAGTACCCCTGGTCAGCCGCTTGCCCTCAAGCACATTCAGAAGAGAGAAAGTTACAACTGTTCCCGATGAAGGCAAAGTGAGATCGCCGAACCTGTAGTAAAGAGAGTCAGCAGAATCTGTGTCTGAAAAGGTTCCGTCTGTGGCTAGGTATCTGTCAGGAGCCCAGCTTGTAGATATGGAAGGAGAGATTGTGTGACGAAGAACAGAGTATCCGGCAAAGTTCGATGAAAACATTCCATAAATATCTGTGGCCAGAGAAAGCCCGATTGAATTGTGAAGCCAGCCGGGAAGTTTGTTTCCCTGCAGGTCTCTGTCGTACATGGTACCCACGGTCTTCACCCAGGGTGAAATGGCCAGAATACCACCCAGTCGGTTAGAGCCGCTGAGAGTTGAAGAAATTCTCATTCCTGCGTTGTAAAGGGAAGAGTCTTCCCATTCTGTTTTCTCAGTCAGATAGTGAGAGCTGAGATTCCAGTACAGGCTGTGCCAGATCCGCTGGCTGGCCGGGTCAGCAGGTGTAACGAACACAGGTGAAGAAGGATGGCTGAATCTTATATCAGGGGCACTGAGTTCTGAAAGAATTTCGTTATCAATCGTATCTGGAAGAGAGTTCAGGTATTCGGTATACTCTACACTTACCTGAGCGCTGCCTCTGCCTATGTTTCTTGAAAGAGACAGCCATGACCTCAGTTGACCTTCCATTCTATCCTGCGGGTTCTGTTGTGTATCTTCAAGGTATGATCTGTCGCTGACGAAATTGCCAGTGAGGCGAACCATTGTTCCGTCGAAGAGTTCGTGGGTATGAGTTGATTCAACCAGCCACCTGTCACGGCTGTTCTCAAACTGGCGACGCCACTGCATTCTGCTTCTTCCGTTCATTACATAACGGAGATTATGCCTTTCAGTTATTGTAACCTGGAATCTGGTTTTCTCCATAAGATCTGAACTGATCAATAGATCAAAATAGTCTGAGAAGCCAAAGTAGTACCCTATTTTTCTTATGTACCTTCCGTCACGGGATGAAGAGCCAAGGGTCGGAATAGTAAACCCAGAAGACCGGCCTCTTCTTATTGGAAACACCACGTACGGGAGCCAGAAGACAGGGGTATCCTGAACGTATAGAATAATTGGTTTGGCAACGGCCTTGTCATCAGGATAGACCTTCATTATTTCTGCCCAGAAGTAGTAATCGAAAGTGTCTTTTTCACATGAAGTGAAAACAACATTGGTAAGGTTGAACTGATCTCTGCTTAGCATTGTGACAGTTTCGCTATTGTATTGAGCTCTGTCATAGAACGAAGTAGTGGAGAATGTTCTGGCAGTTGCAGTGGGTATGTGGTAGATCAGTGCTGTTCCAGTGGCGTTCTCTCCGCCATCTGCTATCTCAACATTGCCAGTGGCCATAACGATCTCTTCAGTTGACAGGTATCTGATGGTGTCTGCTGCTATACTCATTCGTTTCTGTTGAATGGCAGCACTGCCGATCAAAGTCAGATTCTCATCGTTTATTCGGAAAACAAGTGAGTCAGCACTGTATGCCATGGATTCCATGGGATCAACATCTGTGGTGTCTGGTTGTGAAAGCAGAAAAAGAAGGCAGATAGTCAGCATAGCTTCACGGCCATCGTGGCTGCCCCGAAGGCCCCGGCAGAAGGAGAATTCTCAAGGATAACGGCATTCCAATTATGTCTGCACCGCTTGTTGTATTCTTCTTTTGCAGATGTTTCAAAGTACTGCATTGTGGCGGACAAACCACCGCCAATGAAAAAACCCATTGGAGAGAAGCTGTTTGCAAGATTGGATAGTCCAATACCTATCCATCTTCCGTACTCTCTGAAGGCTTCCAGGGCTGAAGCCTTACCTTGTGATGCCATTAGCGCTATTTCCTTTGGCGACTTTCTTCTTCCTGTTAATCTGCTGTAGTACCATTCCAGAGCTTTTCTGCCTGCGTATCTTTCCCAGCATCCATCAGACCCGCAGGGGCAGGGAATTCCTCCCTCTCTTACTGTGGTATGTCCGAATTCACCGGAGTAGCCGGTTCCATAAATTATGCTACCCTGATGGATTATCGTTCCGCCGATTCCAGTTCCCAGGGTGACAAACAGCCACAGCCCTTCAGATGGGATCTTTCCTGAATTTATGGCTCCCATGGCAAAAACATTGCAGTCATTGTCTACGGCAACCGGGATTCGCAAATGAGTTCTAAGGATCTCACCGGCATTGATCCCGTTCCACAAAGGAAGATTCGGGCTGGATCTGATTATTCCGCCGGCATTGCGGTCTACAAGACCGGCTGTACCAAGACCCAGGGCTGAAGGTTTTGTCTTATGCCGTAAAATAAGTTCAATGATCTTCTGCAGCAGTTTTTCCGGCATGCAGTTCTCACCGGTGGGGAAGGTGGCAACCATTTTGAAAATGCCA
>JAOZLN010000281.1:1219-3632 GCA_029934845.1 Candidatus Sabulitectum sp. | reverse complement strand
ACCTCCGAAAAAACCAGATCTTGTCGATGTTGAAGAGTCGTTGCGGTCTTTTGGGTTAACTCTTCGGTAGATCTGGGAGCGCTTATCGGAGACTAATCCTCGGCCGAGTCCTTGGAGAGTTCATCCAGGCGCCGGGTAATGGCGTCCATCTGTCCCTTGAGAGCCTCCGATTGGGCCTGCAGGGAAGCTCGTTCATCGACGGGCGGATAAGGATTGACGCCCCAGCCGACCGCTCCGGCGCCAAAACCTGGACCGAACCCTCTTCCATAGCCCCTGCCATAGCCCATCCCGCGACCCATCCCGCGGCCAAAACCTCCGGCGAAACCGGCCTGTGTGTTCCCGGCGCAGAAGCCCGCGCCGCGTCCTGTCATTGGTCCCATTCCCATCGGTCCTCTACGATCTCCACGTGGCATTTTCATACCTCCTTAGTATTCACCGAGAGCCTCAGCTCTCGTTCTTTTTCTGGCGTGAGGCCTGGACTTTTTGTGCTTTCTGATGATGTACCGAACCCTCGCGGAGCAGGACGCTCCCACAGGAGGGACAACGTTGTTCCATACAGGGACCGCCAGCTGTGTGGGTCGTTTTGTATCCGCATTTCGGGCAGATGCAGGCGCCGGAGGCACCAAGACCCTGTCCGTCGCCCTTGCCTAATCCCCTGGCAATGCCTGCCGTTTGGCGACGGCCCAACCCCCTACCTTTTCCTCGTCCTGAACCTCGTCCCGTCATTGTCCGAACTCCTTTTCGGGCGAGCCGATCCTCGCCCAATAAATCAGCCTTCCATTCATAAATGAACATATACCCAAAAAAGATTTTGTCAAGGGGATGCTGAAGCGATGCTGGGCCAAAGATGGCCTGAAGATGTACCGCGCAACACGCTCCAGGGGAAGCTCCTTCCTGGGTCGCAGCGTGGAGGGATCACAACAGGATGGCCCTGTCGAGGCGAGGATCTAGGCGACAAACCGAAAACCACCCGGGTACAATCCCCCTCATGCGAAAGGCCGAAAACTTCTGTACGTTGGGCCCTGCAACCAACACCGATGACGGCGTTCGGCGCCTGATCGATGTTGATCTACCGACCCTGCTGAACTGTGCACTGGAGCGGCGTCTGCCATTGCTCAAGCAGTGGCACGAGGAGGGCACCGACTGCTATCGGCTGTTTCACGGCACCGCCGAGGGCCTGCCCGGCGTTACTGTGGACCGCTACGGCCCGCATTTGGTGATTCAGACGTTTCATCACAGCCTGGAAGCCAAGCATCTCGCGCAGATCCAGGCCACGGTCCAAACCCAGTTGGGTTCACAGTTCGAAGAGCCTCTGATCGGCTTCTATTTCGATCGTAGCGACAAAAAAGCTCAGGCCGTTGTCCTGGGTGACCCGGTCGAAATAGACAACGAAGGGGTCTGCCACGAGTTGGGAGTTCGGTATCGTATCCGGGGCCGGCACCGGGGCCAGGACCCCTTGCTCTTTCTCGACCTGCGCGCCGGCAGGCGGTGGATCCAGCACGAAGCTCAGGGGCTCAGTGTGTTGAACCTGTTCGCCTACACCTGTGGTATGGGGGTGTGCGCCTCCCATGCCGGCGCTTCTGAAGTGGTCAATGTTGATTTTTCCCAATCGGCCCTGGCCGTGGGCTCAGAAAACGCTTCCCTTAACGGAATAGAAACGAGGATCTCATTTATCCAAAGTGATGTCTTCCCTGCCTTGCGTCAACTGGCCGGACGACCGGTGACCTTTCGTCGCCGCCGGGGTGTACCTGCCCCCAAGAACTACCCTCGCCTTGATCCGCGTCAGTTTGAGATCGTAGTACTCGATCCGCCCCGCTGGGCCAAGAGCCCCTTCGGCACCGTCGACCTGATCCGTGACTATCCCAGCGTCTTCAAACCGGCGCTACTGTCCACCGCTCCCGGGGGCCGATTGTTGTGCACCAACAACGTCGCCCAGGTCGATCGCGATGATTGGCTCGACCAGCTCCGGCGCTCAGCAGCCAAGACCGGACGACCTATCAAGGGCGTCCAACTGATCGAGCCGGAACCCGACTTCCCCACCTTCGATGGTCAGCCACCGTTGAAGATGGCGGTGTTGGAGGTTTAGATACTAATCCTCGAATACCACCAAAAATGCGAGGTAGCGTTTCAGGTCAAAGGGGAAACACATTCGGAAAATCCACGAAGAACACGAAGACACACTAAGAACGGCCTTCGTGCATTTTCGTGTTCTTCGTGGATCAACAAATTCCCTTCGTTCCTTTGCGCCCTGGACTGTTTCATATTGACAAATAAACTATGATTTTATAGAGTTACTGTCGTTATGAACGCCGTTGCGGATGTCCAACTCGTCATGCGCCTTGATGCGGAACAGGCTGGGGTCTTTTCCAAGGCCGATCTCAATGAGTTTATTATAAGTGGATATTTGAATATC
>JAOZLN010000281.1:0-1209 GCA_029934845.1 Candidatus Sabulitectum sp. | reverse complement strand
ACTATTCCAAGGCCGATCTCCAGACTGCTTTTGGGGAACAGCATCCTGCGGCTTTTGTGCGCCGGGTCAACAAACTGCTTGACGAAAGAATCCTGCGTCGGTTCTGCAGAGGATGGTACGTCGGCGAGGCTTTTGATCTTCCGACGCTCAGTCAGAGGCTCGCGCCAGAGTCCTACATCAGCTTCGGTACGGTCCTCGCACGAGAGCTGATCATCGGCACCAGCCCTGACCGACACATCGTAGCGGTCAAAACCGGCCGACCTCGCAGGTACGCCTGTGACGGCTACGTCATTGAACACGTCGGTGTAACCGAGGAACTCCTGTTCGGATTCTCGAGAATCAACGGAATCCGATACGCGGAAGTAGAGAAGGCCCTGCTCGACACACTCTATTTTCATCTCCGAGGACGACGCTACCCGTTCGACATCTACTCGGATATATCGCTGGGCAAGCTCGACCGAGAACGACTTCATGATTACTTGAAAAGTTACAAAAACCCGAAATTCGTCACTTTTGTAAAAGGCCTCTTGGAGGAACGATGACAGCAAAACTCGATAGGCCGGCAACCCGGGACGGGCTCTTTCTCTGGGTCATGCATCGTTTCGCCGAGGTCTTCGAGGAGCATGCGGTGATCAAAGGTGGCATGGTATTGAAGCTGCTCGACAGCCCTCGCGACACCGTGGACATTGATTATATCTTCGTTCCATTTTCTTCGAAGAAAGAGATCGTCGGCCGCATCGAAGAGGTCTTGCGTGAGATCGAGGATGCAGTGATCGAAATCGAACTTCACTCCAAGATGCTGCGCGCCGGTCTGCGGGTCGATGATGCAGCGATTGTAATCGAAGCGAATGTTGCAACCGAGTGTCAAACAGTGCCGATGGCGACGGGCGGCTTTGCACGATCTGTTGGGCACCCATCACAGATAGTTCGAATCATGAGCCCCTCTGTTTCACTGGCTCACAAGATCGCTGCATGGAATGAGCGCCGGTTGTTGCGCGACCTCTACGATTGTTACTTCCTCGCAAGTCGTGCAGGAGCGTCACCCGATCTCAACGTCCTGGACCTCCGGTTGGCAAAGATGCAATCACGATTGCCAGGATTGAAGAAGCTCCACCGCATGTCGCGTAGACGGCTTGTCGATGAGTTACTGCAGGCGACGGCACAACTGTCCGACGCGGACCTGGAATCCGAGCTCGCCGGAATCCTGCC
>JAOZLN010000280.1 GCA_029934845.1 Candidatus Sabulitectum sp. | reverse complement strand
TAGTGTCCATGATCCGGCGATACAATGTCTCCCACAAAAGCGGAACCGCAAGCAGAACTGTTGCGTGAGTTGTAACAAGATCTGCCGCAACATACCGCAGGCCGTGGGCAATGGCTATTTCTGCTCCGCAGGCCAGAGGCAGAAGAAAGCCCACAGTTCCCTCGAACAGATGGTGAACAGGCAATACGCTGAGGAAGATATCAGTTTCCACAATATTGAAGAACTGCAAAGACTGCCGGACATCAGCAAGAATAGTTGCCTGGGAGTGAACAACACCCTTGGCAAGACCGGTGGTTCCCGATGTGTAGCTGATAATGGCGGTTTTGTTAACATCGTACTCTGCAGGCAGATCAATTTTACTGGCTCTGCCTTTTCGAAGAATACCGCTGAACGATACAGTGGCGTCCTTGAAGCCTGAATTCATAGCAACTGGAATAATATCCTTGGAATCTTCGAACCAGTCACCGAAGTCGGCATCATGAAAGATCATGTTTGCCCCTGAATAGTGAAGAATATTGTGTATATCTGACTTGGGTAGACCGGGATCAACAGGCACCACTATTCCACCGGCACGGTGCGTTGCAAGATATGCTGTATACCAGGAAATGCTGTTCTTGCCTATTACTGCCACCACCGGTTCTTTTCTGGTCTCAAGTATTCCCCGGGCAACCCAGTCAATATTGCTGGCAAACTGCCTGTAAGTAATAGATTTGAATTTTCCAAGCTCCGCCGGTTCCCGTACAGCAACTCTGTCTGGAAATCTTCTGGCTGCGTAAATTACAAGATCCGGTATGCTTGGCATATCAGGGGTCTGAAAAAGTGGTCCTCCTGGTATAACTCTGTTCATAGTAAGCTCCTATTCCCGATGTTTAAGGACTTGCTGGAATATCAACAGGAAAGCCCGTTGCCACAACCCTGAAGCCAACGAAAGGGAAACCAAGGTTGTCTTTCAATTCAATTCTTGATTCCGATCGACAATCTTCAGCTGATGAAAGCCAGCTTCCACCAACGGCGATCCCCTGGGACAAAGTCCATTCCCATACATTACCCTGCATTTCACAAAGCCCCCAGCTGCTTTGTCCCATGGCACCGGATGGTGCAGTTTCCAGCCATCCGTCGTCGAGTTCAGGGTGTCTTGTAAGAATGGTCTCGTTGATGTCTGAAAGATTAACAGGAAGAGCGGCTCCCGGAGCGGCAAGAAGTTCCCATTCATCACAATCAGGCAACCGGAATTCCAACCCTGTGCTGCTCTGTGATGAAAGCCATTCACAATACCAGCTGGCTCCGTTCCAGGTCATTCCCACCATTGGATAGTTGTCCATTGCCTCGAATGGAGCATAGGCAGTGGTGTCATGGTTAAAACCAACAGGCCCCTTCCAGTTGCATTTCAGAATACTGTCCATAAGACATGTTCTTCCGCGAAGAGAAGAAGAATCCCTTAGAAGGAACGGGTCAACTGAGTTCATAAAATCAGAGAATTGTATTGCTGTTACCTCATATCGTCCTGCAGTTAAAGGCCCCATGGCGAAAGGCAGCAGATCTCTGGGAATAACCGAGAAACAGAATCCGATGGCGGGATCGGTGAATTCATAGGGGACTGCTATCTTTACGACCCGGGTACCGGGCGTAAGCACATTCACCGTTCGGGTTACCGAAATACCCATTTCCCCCAAAGCTGTCACATCAACAGTACTGCCTGATTCCACAATGAGAGAACAGGGTGAAATGCCGGAAAAATCATGGGATATGATCTGGCAGCCTGGGGGATTTGTATTAACCACAACAAGACAACCCTCTTTCAACTGAAGAAAGAGTGTATCAACCGGGAATTGTATCAGAGAATCACACGGGAAAAATCCTTCTTTCCCCACCTGGATAAATGCACCACTGGATGGCACGAATTGTGTTATAGGAGAAAAACCGGAACCAACGCCATTGACCGTTACAACAGCTCCACCTGGAATCGTAACAACAGTGAGCTGCTTCATCCGTATCTGAGGAAAAAATCGTTCTGCAATAAAAATTGATAGAACGATCAACAGAATGGCAGGGAGTACTTTCCTCAAAGATCAATCGCCCCAGTTATTAGACAGAACTGCCTTGATATCATCCCACAGGTAACCCATGCGAATGTCACGCCAGAACCGGTTCCAGATGTACGAGGGCCTGAAATAAAACTTCCTGTGAAACTTGCCGTAGTATTTTCGAATCACTTCCCAGGATAAATTCTCGTGCTCCCACACATCTGTTGTGCTGTGAAAGTTATAAATATCCCAGTTCTTCGATTTTATGCGTCCCTCACTGTCTATCTGCCTGAACAGGGCACTGGACGGGAAAGGCAGCGTCATGGAAGCCTTTGCATAAGTAAGCGGAAGGCTGCATGCAAATCGCATTGTTTCTTTGATAGTCTCTTCTGTATCACCTGGAAGACCAATCATAAAGAAGCCAACCGTTTCAAGCCCCGCTTCATGTGCCATGTTAACAGCTTTTCTTATCTGATCATTGGATTGCTTCTTGTTAACTTTTTTAAGAACTACATCAGATGCACTTTCAATACCGAACGATACCATATAGCAACCTGCCGCTTTAGCCAGGTGGAAAAACTCACTGTCAACATCATGGATATTCACACCAGTGGGAAGAGCCCATGGTGCAGGAAATTCTTTCTCTGTAAGAAGCCGGCAGATAACCTTGGCTCTTTCAATATCTGCAGTGAAATTATCATCTTTGATATGAATATCGTTAAAACCCAGTTCCAGCATCCTGAACATTTCATCAACCACGCGACCGGGACTCTTTCCTCTTACATTGTGTCCGAATATGGTTTGACTGCAGTATGTACAGAAATGATTGCACCCGCGATTGGTCTCCATATACCCAACCGGATTCTTCCTTGATGCAATATGCGGTGATCTGTAATATTTCAAGTTGTACAGCTGCCATGCAGGCATCGGCAGGTCATCAAGGTCCATAATGGGTGCTCTTGGATTTGTTACCACTAGGGCATCGTTGTGGAGAAAGGCAATGCCGTCAATCCCGTGAAGTTCATTTCCAAGACAAAGCTCCCTCAGAGTGTTTTCCCCTTCTCCGATGGCAACCACATCAAAATCACTTGTTTCAAGCACTTCCCCGGGAAGTGTAGTGGCATGAATACCGCCTGCAATGATCATGGCCTCAGGGCACTCTTTCCTTGCAGTGGCAGCAAGTGTAATAGCTTCTGTCACAAGAGGAGTGGTAAAGGTAATACCAACAAAATCAGGTTTCCATTCTGAAAGAATCTTTTTGTATGCATCCATGGGTCTGGCTTCTATCATAAGATCAGCCACCCTGACATCGTGGCCATCTTCAAGCACAGCACCTGCAAGAGCTCCAAGAGTAACAAAAGGGGCGGAAGTAATAGCGACCCTTATCTTGCTGTCACTGTATACATCAATGGAAGATGGCGGATTAACCAAAAGCACTCGGGCCAAAACAATCTCCTTATTAAAGTGCCCCGGCATCAAACCGGGGCAGATATTTGTCAGCGATTAACAACAACCAGTCGAGACAGTGCAGTCTGACCATTGCAAACAGCCATCACCGGATAGACACCGGATGGTAATCTGTTTCCTGCAGCATCTGTAAGACTGAAGGGTACAGAAAGGTCT
>JAOZLN010000279.1 GCA_029934845.1 Candidatus Sabulitectum sp. | reverse complement strand
GAAAGAGATGAGCCAGGCAAAAGATCGTCTATCTTTATAACCTTGATCACATGTTCAAAACCCTTCGCAGCCGAGACTAAAGTGGTGAGGTAATTCTTTTTGTTAAAGAATATCTCCTCCCTGAATATCACGCCGTCATCATCCGGGTACAGAGGAAGGTATCTTATGTCTGCTTCCACAAGATCCTGGAAGAAGTGTGTTCCGAAGGAAAGATCAGGTACCTGACCCTTCTTCATCTTTGCAACTTCAATAAGCATTGCCGTGTTGTTGATATCGCTGTATCCCACGTGCACACCCAGCTTGATGTCGCCCTTACTGCCCCATCTGCCCGGCCCGATAAGAACGAACTTTTTATGTGGCAGAATCTGATTGAGCTTTCCGACTATGTGACCGATCTCCAGCAATTCCTCTCTGTTGGCCACTTTGTCATACTCTAAGCCGTCCACATAAACCATGTATTCTATGTTGTGACATGCTCCTGACATTATGTACTTGTTTGCGGTGAAGATCACATCGTCATTGGCTATTCCGGTTGGTATAGTTGTATCAACATTTCCGCTGCCAACGCTTTGTGGACGACACTGCAGCAGGTATGGTGTGTGGATGTCCTGTCCGTAGGCAAACTCAATGTCAACTGGCAGGCCGATCTCGTCTTCAAGAATCTTTAACACAGTTTTGAAGAAAAGAGGAACCGGACTTCTTTCAAGAAGATTATGAAAAGTAACTATGGTGTCTTTCTTTTGAATGTTCAGCATTGACCCCGGGGAGAGCTGAATGTCACCTTCTTCATAAAGCGAAACCAGATAAGGCAGACAGGGGATCTTTGCTCCGTACTCTTTTATCATCTTTTCGGTGCTTACTGTTTCCAGGCATCCCTTTTCAAGATTCACAACATCCATGCTCTTCTGGGCATATCTGATAAGCTCTTCTGTTGTAACATTTATTCGCAGCTTGGGTTGCCCTGGGCTCATAAGAACAGGGAAGTCCTGCCCTGTTCTGTCCACGGCTCTTGTTCCAAGCCCTGCAACCAGTCGGACAATCCCATCTTCTGATTTAATTCTTGGAGACCACCTGTAATCATTTCTGCTGAAAGCCACACCTGCGAAGGGAGGGAAGAAGTACTTGCCTATTCTTGACCCTACCACCTCCTGAATAAGAATTCCCATTTCCTCATTGAAGTCTAGAAGCCCTCTTTCCCTTCTGTATTCAATTGGGTCGGGGCCAAAAATGCTGGCATAGATTTCCAGTACAGCGTCTACAAGAGCATCAAGTCTGTGCTGCCTGGAACCCTGATTGGCGACAAAAAGGCTTTTGTACTTGCCTGCAAAAGCTGCTCCGGTACTGTCTTCCAGAAGGCTTGATGAACGAACAATGATCGGGGTTGTGCCAAAATAATCCAGGGCGTGTTCAAGCCCGACCATAACGCTGTACGGCATTACAGAGTGCTTGAATACCTGCTCTAGAAGATGGTACTCCTGACGGATCTCACCCTGTTGGGCGTACTTGATGGCCATCATTTCTTCAAGGGCATTATGACTGATGAATTCAAGAACGGAGTCGGATGCAATAAACCATGTTTTCGGCACCTTAAGATTGCGGAGAACTGTGTGTGATTTTTTGTAGGTGTTAAGTATCATCTGGGCTCTGAACAGGCCAGCTGCTTTGCCGCCAACTTTTCCATTACCGTTGTATGGTCCGATCGTGTGGTTGATCACATGGGCGAAATTATCAATACTGACATGCTTGCGAATTGTATTTATGTAATTCAGGTCTTCAGTGAACAGCCGCCTTGTGAGGCCAACAATAATGTTTTCCCGATCCCTTGCCTCCATTTTTTTACTTCGTTTTGGAAGCATCTCATATTTATCCAGTGCTTCTCTCAGCTTGCCCAGTGGAACATCTCTTCTGCCAGCAGTTACTGAAAGAAACCGGATCTTTTCATAGCGAAGCCACCGGTGAAGAGCCATGGTGATCTCTTCAGGTGTAAGAACTTCCTCGGCGACTCGGAATACCTGTGTGGTTATTTCCTCCAGAACATTGTAATCCATCCTGGGAGCAGGCTGATTTTCGCCGTACATGTCTCCGGTTTCAACTGCATCGATCTGTTTGGGAAGCAGCTCTTCCATGATGGTCGAGATCTTTACTATTTTCCTTCTGAAAAGGTAGTTGAGCATTTTCCGGCTCAAACGACCCAGCAATTCCGGATCTGTCTCGCTGAGCAGTTTTAGAATAATTTTCCATTCGGGTTTGCCTGTTGTACCGGTATTCTCGTGGCTTAGTGGTGACATACAAGATCCCTTTCTGTGAAGTACACTCTTTATTCCATATACAGAAGGATTCTAATTAGCGGAAGAGAAAAAAAAAAGACCGGGGTGGCCAGGCACCCCGATCCTTTTCTTTTATCTGTGATTACACAAGGCCACGAAGTCTGGCAGCGTTAGCTACTCTGTCGATGGCGATCATGTATGCTGCATCGCGCATGTATACAGACTGGCTTTCCGCCAGGTCGGCAACAGCGTGGAATGCCGTTGTGATCTTTGTGTCGAGTTTTGAGAGAACTTCATCCTTCTCCCAGTAGTAGTTCATGTTGTTCTGAACCTGTTCGAAGTACGAGCATGTAACTCCGCCGGAGTTGCAGAGGAAATCAGGAATATTGAAAATTCCTTTTTCTTTGAGTACAGCATCTGCCTCTGGTGTTGTAGGTCCGTTTGCACCCTCTGCAACGATCTTAACTTTTGAGTGGATCTTGCCGACTGTATCGGCATTGATCTGATTCTCGAGTGCTCCGGGAAGAAGTACATCTGCCTCGGTCTCTATCCATGCATCACCTGGAAGCTGCTCGTAACCGGCAGCAATGGCTTTCTCGGCATCAAGTGTGCCGAATCTGTCTGTAATGGTCATGATGAATTCAAGATCAATTCCGTCCATCTTACGATAGGTGTAGGCCTTCATGTCTTTCTGGTCCCAGCAGGAAACACAGAGTACCTTTCCGCCGTACTGTATGAAGAGCTCGGCAGCGTATTGCACAACATTACCAAACCCCTGACAGGCCATTGTTGCGCCCTTGATGTTTACATCAAGTCTCTTAAGGGCTTCTCTTACTGTGTAGATGGCACCGTAGCCTGTGGCTTCAGTTCTTCCAAGAGAACCTCCACTGCCAACGGGCTTTCCTGTTATAACGCCGGGGTACTTACCACCCATAAGTGTTTCATATTCATCCATCATCCAGAGCATGTGCTGAGGAGTTGTCATAACATCAGGAGCGGGAATATCTTGTACCGGGCCGATATTTCTCCAGACATTACGGATCCAGCCACGGCAGATCTGTTCCTGCTCGCGCATGGAAAGTTCGTGGGGATCGCATATAACGCCCCCTTTGCCACCGCCAAGTGGGATATCAACAACAGCACATTTCCAGGTCATCCATGTAGCCAGAGCTTTTACAGTGTTGATGGTCTCGTCAGGGTGAAATCTGATCCCGCCCTTGCATGGGCCGCGAACATCGCTGTGCTGTACTCTGAAACCGCGAAAGA
Source organism: Candidatus Sabulitectum sp. (assembly GCA_029934845.1). Classification (GTDB taxonomy): domain Bacteria; phylum Fermentibacterota; class Fermentibacteria; order Fermentibacterales; family JCC-6; genus Sabulitectum. The sequence goes on along the minus strand of JAOZLN010000279.1, from coordinate 133 downwards.
CCTGAACAGAACCATCATCCATGTGAACAGGAATGGTGAAATGGTATTCTCTCATTGGCTCACGAAGAAATGCTCTGGAACCCGGGTCAAGGTCGAGTGTTTCAGCTACCTGATCGAACTGGCCCTGAGCCAT
>JAOZLN010000002.1 GCA_029934845.1 Candidatus Sabulitectum sp. | reverse complement strand
GTGGATTCTTGTGTATTCGAGGCGTCGAGGGAAAATCTCTTGAATTGTATCTTCGGGAAATTGGCTCGAAGGAATCTCTTACATCCGAAGAAGAAGCTGCTCTTTCCCGACGAATAAAAAACAATGATCATAAGGCACAGGAAATTCTGGTGGAGGCAAATCTCAGGTTTGTTGTGAGCATTGCCAAACAGTATGCAAATCAGGGTGTAGCTCTTGAAGATCTTATAAGTGAAGGCAATGTTGGTCTGATTCGTGCAGCCAGAGGCTTTGACGAGAACCGTGGTTGTCGATTTATAACCTATGCAGTGTGGTGGATAAGGCAGGCAATTCTGCAAACTCTTGCAGAAAACTCAAGAATAGTCAGGCTACCTCTTAACAGAGTTAATGAGCTTTATCGAATGGGAAGAGCATCAAGAGAACTGGGGCATAATCTAGGGCGGGCACCGTCAACAGATGAGATAGCAGGCCAGCTGGATGTTCCCAGGAAAAGCATTGAAGGAATGCTTTCAATACACAGCACGCATCTTTCTCTTGACAGACCGGTTTATGACGGAAGTGATAAAACCTTCCAGGACATGATGCCCTCGCGAGACTGTGAATCTCCTGAGGACGCCGTTGTAGAAGACTCCCTGAAGAACAGTGTAATGGAAATACTTGAGACCCTGGATATCCGTGAGAAAACTATTATCAGCCTTTTCTTCGGTTTAAGTACAGACAGAAGACACACACTGGCAGAGATTGGCAGAACAATGGGGATAAGCCGCGAAAGGGTAAGACAGCTGAAAAACAGAGCTATAGATAAACTTCAGGATTGCTGTAATTCCGAAAAGATGCTAATGCTTATCGACTGATCAAGTTGAGTAACATCTACTTTTAGGACCGGAGCCCTTGTGTTCTTCTACCCTTTCAGGAATGGCGCCCTTCTCTTTTGCCACAGACAAAAAAGACTCACCATCTTCCACTTTGACAGAAATACACATTCCACAGTCTGTGGAGATGTTTCTGGGAATGGGAACCATCCGGCAGGTGATCCCACCTTTTCTGGCAGCCCTTTCTGCAGTAAGTACATGGGTCATTGATTTAAAGATCATGTACAGATAATCACTCACTGTATTCCCTGACTGCTTTCAATGTGATCTCTATCTCCTGAACGGTTGTGAACAATCCCGGGCTCAGTCTTACAGTACCACCGGGAAATGTTCCAATTGTTCTGTGTGCTGCAGCTGCACAATGAAACCCGTGCCTGCAGCAGATGTTATACTTCCTGGAAAGGTAATCGGTAATCGACGCAGTACAGGAGCCTGCCAGGGTGAATGAAACAACTGCAGTCCAGAGTTTGTCAGGAGAAGGTCTGTAGACCACGGCACCCTCTATCTCTTCAATGCCTCTTGCCAGCATACCTGCTATCTTCATCTTTCTTCTGTATATCTCTTCAAGCCCAAGGGAATTCAAGTACTCTATGCCTGCAAAAAGTCCTGCAAGCCCCGGGCCATTCATTGTTCCTGCTTCAAAACGGTCAGGAAGAAAATCAGGTTGCCTGCTCTCCTCCGATAAACTGCCTGTTCCGCCCTGAGCAAATGCTCTTATGCATGTCGGATCAAACTCATCCGCAAAAACTAAACCGCCGGTTCCGGGTACTCCAAGAAGACCCTTGTGCCCGGTAAATGCAATTATGTCTGCTCCCTGGGAAAAATTCACAGGTACAATACCTGCACTCTGAGCCGCATCAAGCAGGAATACTGTTCCGCTGGAACGACAGATCTCTGAAATAGCTTTAACATCCTGAACAGTCCCGGTAACATTTGATCCATGGTTGATAACCGCCAGTTTTGCCCCTGCTATGTTTTTCCTGAATGCGTCCAGATCAAGATGACCCTGACTGTCACATGGCGAGTAAACCACCTCTACACCCTTCTCTGAAAGGTCAGTAAGAGGCCGGGTAACAGCATTGTGTTCCATTGAGGATGACACTACCTTATCTCCACTGTAGAGCATCCCATGAAGAACTGTGTTTATGGCCCATGTTACATTATGGGTGAATATTACATTAAGAGGATTCCCACTGCCAAAAAAAGATGCCACTGCCTCGCGGCAGTCGAGCACAACACCAAGAGCCTCCAGGGCTGAAGTACAATTTCCTCTGGCAGGGCTGGCACCAATATCTGTTATATAGCTGGAAACCGCTTCAACCACAGAATCCGGCTTGGGCCATGAAGTGGAAGCGTTATCAAGATACACCAAGACGACCTCCTTTGCTAACCCAGCAAATATAGGTGATTACAAAAGAAGGTTCACAAATATGTGCAGCGGATTCTTAGAAATTCTTCTCTCTGTATTCAACAAGTGCTTCTGCCAGATACCGATACTGGTCAATACTGTTGTATTGCTGTGCGGATATTCGAACCATCCTTCGGGCACCATTGCATATATCAGTAATCGGGACAACGATCCCCTTCTCGTATTTCAACCATTGCTGAAGCGGATCAATTCCATGGGAAACAGTAAAGGCCGCTGGCTTGTATCCCTCAAGAGGAATTGCTGCCATTGAGCCCACCATGGAATCAGGACAAGGCGGTTTTACCCCTAAAGCAAAGCAGAGGATCCGCCTTGCTTTCAGGGATTTTTCCCGGTTGCTTTTCATTATTCCAGCCCATCCGCTGCGGTGAAGCTCTTCCATGAATTTCAATGATTCTGGAACACACAAAACAGGCGTGGGATCAGGAGTACCGTTCCACCTGAAACAAACCTGAAAATCTGAGAGACCTGTCTCTAAGTCATCTGGAAGATGACTGATAACAAGGGGAAGAAAACCATTCTGAAAGTCCGGGTGAACATACAGAGAAGCAGAAGACCTGGGGCTGCACAACCATTTGTGGCAATTGCCAACATATGCAAGACAACCAAGCTCTTTCAAATTTAACGGTACCTGTCCAGGTCCGTGTGCTCCATCAACTATGGTCTTTACCCCTGCACGGGACAAGGTATCTATAATCTTTTTCAACGGCATGATCATACCAGTTGAACTAACAATATGGTCAACCAATGCATATTTTGTTGAGTTTGACACTGCCTCTTCGAAAGCGTTTACAATTTCTTCCGGGGACTTTACAGGGAAAGGCAGGTGTACCATCCTTACAGTAGCACCTCTTATGCGTGAAATGATTTTGAGGGAATTCGCAGAAGAAAAATACTCCTGATCTGTAACAAGTATCTCATCTCCAAGATCAATGGGAAGATTGCGAAGAATTGTGTTTATGCCTGTGGTAGAATTCTCCACATAAACCACTGATTCCGGCTGGGCTCCTACAAACTCCGTTATTGTTTTCAAGGAAGAATCCAGAAGTGGCTGATACTCGCTAAGCATAAACTCCATGGGATCGGATTCAATCCACCGGAGAAGGTCTTCTCTTTTCCGTTGAACCGGCGAAGGGCAAGCTCCAAAAGAACCGTGATTAAGAAATACGATACTCTCTTTCAAATCCCAGTGTCTGGCCAGCGTATGATATTCAGGATACATGCGCTGCTTTCTGCTTAAAAACTCAGGAGTAAACACAGCTTAGTGTTGTTTCTCCAAGAATATGCCCCTTCATGGCTGATTCAAGCAATGGTGCGGAAACATCACCATCAGAAATGTCAAGAATTGCGTCAAGAGCATATAGTACGAAGGTTAACGATAGATCAGGAAGTTTTTCCGCCGGACCTGTCCAGCCGGTACAGAGAAGATCATTCACCCCCTGGCGCATGCCGTCAGAAAGAATACCTTCAGCAGGAAGCCTCCCGTAAATGGTTTTTCTGGTGTTTGGGATATTCCACAACACCCACAAGACCTCTCCCTGGGACGAAGAGCAGATAAGAGCCAGACTACTGGTTCCTTCCGGTTCCTCTGCCCAGCCGAAAGGCGGAGAAGCGTTAAGCCCCAGAGAAGAATACCAGCAGGGAAGATATCCTCCATCCGTGAATGCACTACTGCAAATTTTAAACTCCATATCAATTCCCTCTTTCCTTCTGACTTACAACATATTCATTATTTTCTCTTCTGTAAATCCCCTATCTTTTCAGGTTGTGGCAGTTATCAGCATCGCCGCACGGAGAGAACGGCTCTATACGCGCAATTACATCCCTTACCGATGAATCACATTCCAGAATACTGATCTCTACAGCTTTGCCTATGAAATATCCGTCTTTTACATTACTGTCTCCGTCAACCTGCAGGTGAAGATCAACGTGAATCCCACCACCCTGCATTCTAGCTCTGAATCTGTGAATACTTATAACTCCGGTTACATCTTTTGCAGCGTTCTTCATCTTGTCCACAACTTCCACAGGCGGCGCTGAGTTTGTAACCTCGCCGATCACCGGCTGCAAAACTTTCCAGCCGGCTTTTATTATAAAAATGGAGACGACTGCTCCCCCGATGCTATCCAGAAACATCATGGAACTGCTCAGTGCAGACGCCCCGACTGCTATCAGAACAGGAATTGAACTCAATCCGTCAGAGCGATGATGCCATGCATTGGCAGCCAGAGCTCCAGATCCAGTCTGCCTGGCCTTTTTCAAAGTCCAGCGGGAAAGCACTTCTTTAGATATCAGCGACACAGCAGCGGCGAGCACCGCAAACAGGCCCGGTCTGATTGACGATGCCTGGCTGCCAACAGCTTTTAGAGAATCAATCGCAATGCCAACTCCGGTGAGAAGAAGCATAAGTCCGATGAACAGACTGACTACTGTTTCTATACCCTTATGCCCCATGGGATGTGTGTCATCAGGCGGCTTACACCAGTATCGGGCACCAATAATTATGGCGATATCTGTAGTCAGATCTGAAAGGCTGTGAACTGCATCGGCAACAAGAGCTCTGCTTCCCGAAACAATTCCAGCATACCCCTTTAATGCAGTTAGAAGAACATTAACAGCCAAGCCGGCAACAGCAGTTCGCCGTATGTGTTCCGCCTTATCTACAAGCTCTCTGGATGTACTGGACATAAAACCTCACACATCTTAAATAATCTGTGATCAAAATGTTTTCATCAACCGAATGCAGGGCTCCTATTCCCTTCTGACCAAGATGAACAGGCATGAAACGATATGTGTTCTTTGTAACTCTGGAATACCTTCTTGAATCTGTGGCAGCAGGGAAAACACCGCATCTGAACCCCGTATCGGCTGAAACAGTATTGAGAATAGATTCTTTCAAAGCCTTAAAGTCTTTTGTGTCTGTACTGGAAACGACTGAAGGCTCGGAAACACTTCCATTGTCAATAAGCTCTGCTTTAACACCCAAAGGCTCTACAACTGTGAGAATGTGCTCCAGTACTGCAGCAACAGAACTGCATGGAGAAGGCCTGGTATTAATAATTACCTCTGCTGCAGCTGGAAGAATATTCTCTTTACATCCTCCGGAAAGCATCGTAGGAGCAAATGTAGTTTGCAACCAGTTAGCGGACTTAATGACATCAGGCACTTCAGGAAGAGGCATACTGCTTTCACTAAGAGCAACAATAGCACCAGCTAGAACACCAATTGCAGTTCTTTCCGGGGGTACGGATGAATGCCCCTGAACTGCTTCAGCTGAAAGCTTAAAAGAAGCATAGCCTTTCTCGGCAATTGCAACCTCTGCAGCAACTGTTCCATCCGGCTCAGAATAGATGTACCCGCCCTCATCCAGAACACTGCTGCAAACGATCTGCCGGTTCCGAAAGCTTTCTACAATCGCTTTCGCTCCCAGAAGACCGCCAATTTCCTCGTCATGCCCGAAAGACAAATAAACAGTACGACCAGGCTTAAATCCCGCTGCAAGCAGAAGTGAAACAGCCTCAATCATTCCGGCAAACCCGCATTTGTAATCTATAGTTCCTCTGCCCCATACTCTGTTGTTGGAGATATCTCCTCCGAAGGGATCGTGAGACCAGTGATCCGGGTCTCCTGCAGGAACAACATCCTGATGAGCAGCAAGCATTACTGGATCAAGTGGAGTTGAAGAATAACCTGGCCATTTCAACAGTATTGAAGCCTCACCATGAAGTTCCATGTCAAGAGAAGAAAAGACATTCCTCCATACTGCTTTGGAATACTGGCGCATTTCGTGGAAAGGCTCCAGAGAAAAACCCTCTGGAGCCGAAACAGTTGGAAACCTGATGGTTCCTGCAAACCTGCTGACAATACCGCTTTCATCTTCTCTGGACAGTTTTAATTCGTCCAGAAAAATATCATGCTCAGTTGGTAACATTTACCCATTTTATATTGAAACCCTCATATCCAAGAGAATCAATTGCAACAAACACACTCTCTGCAATTTCCATTGCATCACCGAATGAGGACTCGGAAGGGAAAAGCAGAGTGACATGAACAGGTCTTCCTTCGGTATTTCTTCGGTTTATAGTTCTAGCTGCCTGATCAAATCCCCTGGTAAACACTCTCTGATCAAATCCGTATCCATCAGCAGGTTCCACGATGTCCTTGTTGTATTCCTCAACAATACACCTGAACCACTCTTCTGTGAAAAGTATTTTCAATTCCACCGGTTGAATTTCTGCCGAGTCACTAAGCAGTGGCAGAATTGCAACAGCCATGTAGTCTGTTTCTGTGGAATCAACCCACGCAAACAAAGAATCGGGAGCGAGGAATCTGAAATCGTTGCTGTTTATCTTCTGCAGCATATAGTTGACTACCGGTTGAATTGACATTGATCCACTGCCCAGGAAGGAAACTTTTGTACCCTCGGGAATAAGAGCCAGGTCTACATTTGTTCTTGGAGCGGCAGAGGTTCCCTCGGCATTAAAGACATACACTATGTCGGTGCCCAGCATGATGGGAAGAGAGTCCAGCTGAACCTCGACCTCAACCACTTCGTGGGCAACCTCTATCTCCTGCTCAGATACAGCCCGGTCATAACTGCTTACAATAAACACTGCACCTGCGGCACCGATCAGAAAGATCAAGAAACCGATAAGACCAAATTTGCTTTTGCTTGCAGCCTCCAGGTCCAGGGTAACTACACTGCCCTTGCCACTGTCTCCAATGGGCTTCTGCATTGCGGCTCTCTTATCTTTTCCAGGATCTGTCTGCGGAGCAAGACTGAACCCGCAATTATCACATTTCCCCGTGTTCCGGTGATTCTCGTGGCCACAGTTTCTACAGCGCATTAAATAACCTCCGTGGTTATCGAGCCGATTGAATCCGCTTCAGCTGGAATGTAAAACCCCTCAAAATACTCCTGATCAACATACAGATGATACACCCCTGACAAACTATCTACAAGTGCTTCTATTGCCTGCGTCTCAAGACGCTGCTCAGTTTCAGAAACGACTCTTTCCCTTATTTCTTCCAGGGCAGGAATTCGTTCTTCATTGATTGAATCAAGGCGAAGCCAAATTGCAGTAGAATCAGTAAGAACAACAATTGCCTCTTCACCTGAAGTCAGGTTGAAAAGCGCTTCCCTGTCATCCTCGGGAATCATGGCTGCGGTAAGAGGTATTGTTATTGTCTCCTGATCCTCCGCAAGAATGGGTGGGAATATCTCGAACTGATCCATGGCCGCAAGAATATCGTCCCCTGACGCCATCATTGCCTCTGCTGCTTCAATCCGCTCTGTATTCGCCAGGAACAATACATGGAAAACACGACTTTCTTCTATTGGATGGTCCTCTCGGATGTCCATATAGACTTCGTTAATAGCCACTGAATCGGATGCAATTCTTGCCGAGATCACAACCTCATAGTACTTATCAAGAACTGCTTCCCAGTGTTTGGCGTCCAGCCTGCGCTCCACATCAGGAATGGTGTCAAGCCCCAACTTGATCGCTTCCTCCATCTCTATATCAAAAAGAGCCAGCCTCTTCGCATAATCTTCAAGCCATTGAATATCATCTGTCTGCCGGGGAAGATGCCCTGGAAGACCCATTATGTTCTCGGTCACAGAGAATAGAGTTCTTGATCCACCATCCCAGGTCACAGCTGAAAGTTCCTCTTCCTCCGGTTGAAATACACCGAATGACCGATGATCAGCATCTGCATTCTCTGCCATAAGATTAACCACATCCAGGTTAACCTGAACATTGTAAACAGTCTTTAGACTGTCTTCAAGAAATATCTTTCTTGATTCTCTTGTTCGTGCCAGCAGCATAGAGGATATGCGCTGAGAATCACTCTCAAACGAAGCCGGAGTGTAAGTCCAGGTGGAATCGATCTGCAGCATTCTCCATCCCATGGTTACAGGGAACGGGGCAATAATATCTCCAGCCCTGGCGTTTATCAGGTATTCGTGATCCATCGTATTTGAATAATTCACATCAACAATAGAGATCTGACCTCTTGTCTGTCTGAGCATGGCATCAATGCCGATCTCAGCCGCAAGATCCGAAAGGCTCTCTCCATCTTCAACCATGGTCAGAACACTGTCCATAAGAAGGCTGTCCTGATGATAAAAACAGGTATAGGAAATACCGGTCCCCATGGTTTCCCAGAAATGAAGCGCTTCCTGCGGATCAAGTTCAGTCTGATCAAGACTATGGGAAAGCCACTGTGCCTGAAGTATCTCTCGTTCTCTTTCGTGAACTATCCTTATGACTTTACGATCGTTGTCAAGCCCGAGATCCAGTGCATGGGCAATGAACAGTTCTCTGGCGATTATGTTCTCTTTGAAAATATCTACAGAAAGAGTATCGCCACGATACCTCTCGAACGATCCGCTCACATTCTCCGGGAAAATGGATCTTTCACCAACTGAGATCACAGCACCATCAGCTCCGTCTGCAGACACCTGACCACAGGAAGAAAACAAAAGCACAAACCCCGCAAAAATAAGTATAGCTATTTTCCTCACAATGACTCAACTTTCTATTAATAATTTCTTGTTTTACAACCACAACAGATATCATTATTGTTACCCTTTCGGGGCGGAATGTCAACAGGAGGGGAAATGGCCTTTTTTACACACATAGTCTTATCTATTCTTGTTTCTCAGCAGCCCACGCCGGTGATTCCGTCATCCTGGGATACGGGAATCTCAGTTCTTGATCTCGGCTCTGGAGAAGTCCTCTTAAATATTAATGCAGATGTTCCCTTCAGACCCGCGAGTACCGTCAAGGCAGTTACCACACTTTCAGCTCTTAACACACTGGGTGCGGCACATGTCTATCACACCACAATCCAGGTTGATACCCTTAACAACAATATTTTCCTGGTTGGCTCTGGAGCTCCACTGCTGTCTATTGAAGATGTTACCAGAGCTGCAATGGAAACAGTTGCAATTCTGCCATACAGAGAAAACTGGAATCTGTTTCTGGATCCCTCAGCCATCACAGGTGAAGAACATCTGCCCGGATGGGATTCAGCCGACTGGAATAGAACCTATTGCCCTCCTGTGGAGCCTCTTTGCATTGGAGACAATATTCTTGAACTTGTTGTTGCATCTATAAATGGAGCTGTAAGACTTATGACCTACCCTCCATTGCCCGGATTACAGATCGTAAGCGATAACCTTTCTTCCGGTCAACGCACAGAGCTTACCGTCACAGGAGGTAACTGGGAAACCGGAGAACCTGAGATGAGATTATCGGGAACCATAATGAGAGGCACAAGAGAAATTCTTTACAAACCCTTTGCTGGAGCCCCCGGTGAGCTGGTAATGGTTTTGCAGGATGAGCTTAACAACTGGGGTATCAATGCAGTTTATGCGGGAATACGAGAAGTGGATACTTCACTGTTGACTTCTGCTGTTATGTACTCTGATCCGCTCTGGATGATACTTGGTTCAATGAACAAGTGGAGCAGAAACATCGTTGCGGAACAAGTATTAAGAACCGTAGCTGCTGATGCTACAGGGGAACCGGGCTCTACAAGGGCCGGATGCGATATATCTGGAGCTCTTCTGGACAGCCTGGTACCTGGCACCACCGGCTGGCAGCTTGCAGACGGCTCAGGTCTATCCAGATTAAACCTGCTTACGCCGGAACAACTTGTATACGTGTTTTCTTCAGGGGCTTCTTCTCTGGAATTTGGGGTAGAATTTCTTGCTTCTTTTCCGGTAAATGGTGTTGATGGAACTCTCGCAAATAGAATGCGAGATCTTCCACCTGGAACCTTCAGAGGAAAAACAGGTTCTCTTAATGACACCTGTACAATAGCAGGAATCCTTACTTCCCGAAGCGGAAGAAGGGTGGCTCTGGCTGTATTTCTGGAGTTTCCCCGTGGACAGATCTGGAGAGCCAGAGCCTGGCAGGACAGATACATTGAATCTTTGTATTACAATCTGTAACTGTGAACTTGTAAGAGTATTACTTCACTCGCTCCATATACTGACCCGTTCTTGTATCCACTCTGATCTTTTCGCCTTCTTTTACAAAAAGAGGAACCTGAACCACTACACCGGTCTCAAGAGTTGCAGGTTTTGTTCCCCCGGTTGCAGTATCACCCTTCAAGCCGGGATCGGATTTTGTAATAAGAAGCTCGACAAAATTAGGTGCTTCCACCATTATTGGCCTTTCCTCCACAGAAAGTACATCAACCTGGCAATTATCTGTAAGATAGTTCGCAGCATCCCCTATCAGATCTGCAGAAAGATCAATCTGCTCATAGGTATCGGGGTCCATCACAGTATACGATTCGTCTGTGTGGTAAAGAAGCTGATAAATTCGTCTTTCCAGTCTGATCTCTGTCACCCGTTCTCCGGCACGCCATGTTTTCTCGATAACCTTGCCGCTAACTACGTCCTTCATCTTCGACCTTACGAAAGCAGCCCCTTTCCCAGGGTTAACATGCTGAAACTCGTTGATCTGATAGTACTTGCCTGAGATATCTAAAACCATACCTCTTCTAAAATCATTGGATGTCGCCATTAATTGCTTACCTCCGAAGCAGTTCTTTTACCGTTTCTATTGCCGATAAATATCCGTGAATACCTGCACCGGCGATGAGTACTTCAGCACCTCCTGCAGTGAGCATTCTGTGTCTGTATGGTTCTCTTCTGTGTATCTGAGAGATGTGAACCTCTACCACCGGCCCTTTAAAGGCACGCATAGAGTCCAGTATCGCAACAGATGTGTGTGAAAAACCACCTGGATTAATGATTAAAGCCTGACAGCTTTCAGAAGCCTTCTGAATTGCAGTAACCAGCTGACCTTCCTGATCGAACTGCTGAAATAATATACTGAACCCGGCGTTCCTGCCCCAGGCAGCCAGCTCAACCCCAAGCTCCAGGGCTGTTGTATCTCCATAGATCATGGGCTCTCTAACCCCGAGAGATGCCAGGTTCGGTCCGTTAATAACAGCTATATTGCTCATTTTTCGTATGCCGATAACCCCAGCTCTTCACATTCTTCCGTAGAAAAAAGGTTGAACAAACTTCTGGGAGCTCTTGTCTGGTTTTCAGCTTCGAATTTTGACTCCGGTGAGTTGCTTTGTGGGTTGTGGTTTTCAGAGCTTTCACTTGAACTCTTTTGAGCAGCAAGAATAGAAGCCATTCTTCCAGTTTCAGGGTAAGCAACATCCTGCCCTGTAATTCTAGCCTCCCGTGCAGCTTCTTTCTTCTTTTCTCTGGCACTTTTAAGAATTTCCTCAATTTCGGGGTCACCGGGATATTCGAACAGATATTCCTCGAACAACTCGATAGAGCGGTTCCAGTTACTATTCTGATAATGTATCTCTGCAAGACTGCGTATGGCGATCAGGTTGAGAGGGTCGATGGCAATTACCCTTTCAAACACCTCAAGAGCCTCATCATTCATTTTTTCTTCAAGAGCGCATCTTCCAAAAATAACATTGACAGAAATGTTTTCCTGCCACCGTGCCAGCCCCTTCCTTGCCACTTCAAGAGCCTCGATATTTCTTCCTGAATGACGAAGTTTCCCGGCCAATCTGACACACAATGCAGGTGTAGGTACGGAAAGCCAGCTCTGATATAGATTCTGAATGTCCTTTTCAATATGCGGCACTTTCTACTCCTTACAGAATGTATCCATGATGATCCAGCCCTCGCGCAGGTAAGGTTCCTTCCTGTAGCCTGGATTATAAACCTCCATGTCCAGAATATACCATACATCGCCTCCATCAAGAACCCTGCTTGTAAAAGAACCTGCATTCAAGTAATCCGGATTACGCCACACTCCTGTAAGCTCGAACCCGGTCAGACCATTCTGAATAATCGGCTCTACGGATAATCTGGCTCTATCTACGGAATCGGCGGACGCATCGTAGAAGAAAAGTCTGGCCATGGCCTCTCTTGCAAGAACAGCGTTTGAATCAGTAAGAAGAGCCTCTGTGGTCAGCATTCTTATACTGAAAAGTATAAGTGACTCTTCGTCAGGCTGCCTCTGATACTGGACAAATCCGTCTTCCGGAGTCCATATGCGAACAATGAAAGACTTGGGTACGTTCAACCCGAACCCAAGAGCGGCAAGGCTGTCCATTCTTTCTGGTGAAGTCATACTTGTGCTGACAAAACTCTTGTAAACATAGTCATGCATCTGGTTATCGTATGCCCTCTCAAGCATTTCCGGAATTCCTGATGGAAGCTCCTGTAAAACGGGGTCAACAACCACTGCGAAAACCTGTTGATCGATTGCCCACACATCATCACCACTGTAGATACCTGTTTCACCTTCCACAAGGGAAGAAGGTATAAGATCTGTTTCCGACGGATCCAGAAGAAGAAGAATAACTCTTCTGGCTTTAAGACTACCCTGAAACTCTGATGTCTCTGCAAAGGAAAAACTGAAGACTTCCTCGGGGTCTACAGTCTCTACGATCAGATGAAGCTCCTGAAGACCGCCATCATCAATAAACTCTGTAAGAGAAGTACTGTAGACAACCAGCACTCCATTGATAGGGCCAAGAGGATCCTGTTTGCAGGAAACTGAGAGAAACGAGAAAAGAAGCAAAAGGAAAAGAAATGAACTTTTTGCCATTATTTCCTGCTTCTCATCTTTTGAAAAAATGGTTTTACAGCTTTCAGTACAGTTAAAGCCACGGGCAGATAACTTACCGTACTGCCTGCAATGGAAGCGGCACTTCCGGAATTGACCTTTCTGGTGAAGACCCTGATCTCGGATGCTGTCTGTCCGAGCTCCTGACCGGTCTTCTCCATTTCCTGGAGTGTATCAGCAAGAACAGGTGTAATTTGTGACAGATCGCTTCTGATCTCTTCAAGAGTTCTGTCCATATTCTGTAGAACTTTTTTTGTTCTTCCCATGAGTGTAAACACCATTCCGACAACAAGCCAGAAACTGCACACACCCACAAGAAGCACAATTGATGTTGCGTTCATATACTATCCCCCTCCGAAAGATTTAATTACCTTCTTAGTATAACGATTTCCACACGCCTGTTAAGAGACCTTCCGGCATCATCGTCATTGGCAGCTGCCGGTCGTCTCTCTCCAAACCAGATGGGCTCTATTTCAATGTCGTAATCGCTGAGTTGATCCCCAAGATATGCAGCAACATTCAGCGCGCGTTCAGTGGAAAGACCATCGTTAAAGCCAAAACTGCCGTCACTGTCTGCATGGCCCTCCACAGAGACAAAAACGCCAGGATTATTCTTCAGGGTTTGAATCACTCTATCCAGATCCGGATATTGATCTTCACGTATGTCTCCAACAGCATTATCAAAGTAGATGGTTGACATTGACAAACCTTCCCGCTCCCGGGCAACGATCATGAACTGGAAAAGGTTGATCGGATCAGTTTCGTAGTAAAGATAGTTCAAGTCCTCATTCATCTGCCGACAATTAACATCAAGAGGAATACCACCCCTGACCCTTGTAAGCCCCAGTGTTCCTGGATCTATTCTATTTCTATCCATCCACAATTTGCTTACTCTGAAGCTAAGGCTTGCTTCAATTATGTCAACACTGTCAACAGCACCATAAACTGTTTCCGGTTCCACCAGAACCAGTTCAGCATGTCTTGCAGATATCAGGAAGTCGCCGATACGGTCAAGCGAAGCTTCAAAGTAATAGTAGCCCTCGTCCTCATTAACAATTGCAGCAGGCATTCTAACAAGAGAATTATCCTCTGCAACCCGGAAAAGCCTAAGAAGCCTTAACTCAAGATTATTCTGCTCCAGCCAGTACCTTGGCACTCGGAATCCCACGGAAAGATCTCTGACGTCCTCCTGGGTAAATGAGGCCCTTGACGGGAAATAGGCATACAAAACCTGTTTGTCGTCAAGTTTAAGCGTGCTGTTCAGTGGTACCTGATCATACTGTGCAACCACAAGTGAGTCATTCTGAACATCTCTGTTTGCCCATAAACTGATCTCTGTAAGATCTGTTCCTGTATCCCATATCCTTCTGTCAACAAGTGGAGGCAATGGAACCCTGGGCTCATTCTCGAGCCATTCTGTACCGCCGAATCTGAAAGTAATACCCCCGCGGTGTCTGCCCCATGTCGATTGAAGATCGTTCATTGGAAGGGCAAAAGCATAGTCGAATGAAACTGGAATAGCTCCCTCATACCTTGCGGAGAATCCTGCGGAGAACTCTGAAGTTCTTCCAAGAGTTCTGGAACGATAGCCAGCCCTGAACCCCAGTGTTGAAGAAGAGCCAAACCACTTCTCCAGCCCGAATGCCATGTCTATATCTGTTTTCCCGTCAACATCATCCATGGACCATTCGACCTGTACAACTGGTGTTATGAATCTGGGATAAAATGCCGCTCCAAGAGAAATTTCTATTGGAAGAACATCCTCTTCACCAATACCCATGTCAGGCGCGATCAGGTTTCTGGCAACTCCCGCAAGAGTAACCCTTCTTCCAAGCTCTGCCTGGAAGCCGAAATCCGCAGAAATGGCTTTCGCCCGAAGACCATTGGATGCAAAAAGAGGGTCGTATGAGGTAAACTCGTTATCAACATAATCTCTGAACAGGTAACGACCTGTGAAGCCGAAAGAAACAGGAAATATTCCAGGCCTGAATGCCAGTGAAAGAAGCCCCTCTCCCTGAGTACATTGATCCGAAGCGTCAAGAATATCCATTCCCAGACCAAAAGCTGAAAATTTGGTAACCGGTTGAACATATCCCAGTGCCCCGTAGTTAATGGAATTCAAGTCCATGTTGGGATAAAAGCTGGTATACTCTGTTCCCACCATCATCCGCCCGGATCTTAGAAGACCTGCAGGGTTCCACCAGGCAGCCCATGCATCATCCGCAAGAGCGATAAATGCTCCTGCCATTCCCATGGCTCTGGCGCCCGGGTTAAGAACATCTCCATAAACAGATGAGGTCAGAAAAAGCATCAATACAATAGTTGTTATCTTGCTACGCATACTGTTCCTGTCACCTCCCCTGCGGGAGCTGAAGCACGAAAAATATAAACACCTGAAGGTACTGAAGCTCCCATATTATCACAACCATCCCATACAGGCTCTGCATTTGAAATATTTCTTACTGGAACACCCTCGATGTTAAGAACAATCAGATTGATCACTGCACCCTGAGCAGCAGGCCACACAAAGGAAGCTGTGTCGTTGATCCCATCTCTGTTGGGCGTAAAAGGTGTGGGTATCACGGTCATTCCAGAAGAAAAACTTCTGATCAACCCGATATTCAACTCGGTATACATGTCTTCCTGAACAGTTGCCGTATCGGAAAAAAGAATGTAAGGCTCGGTATCAACCTGAAGGGGAACAGCACCTACAGGAACTTCTTCGAAGTAGTAGTACCCAAGGTTGTCGGTAACAGCAGTTACCCCCAGGCCGAAGATAGCCACAACTACATCCTTCAGATCATGTCCGGTATACACATCAGTAACAGTACCACCCAGAGATCCCGTTGGCCCCTGAGCTGTAGCTGAAGCCATATTGCTGTATGCACTCTCGCCATCCGGATCTCTATAAACACAGGTGGCCCAGTAGTAATACCCGATTCCATTAACAACCTGGGAATCCACCCAGGAAACTGTATCTGTTGAAAACTCTGCAATATGTTCCGGTTCGGGAGCCAGAGGACTTATTGACCTGTAAATCCTGTACGATGCCAGGCCTTTCCCTTGAACAGTCGCCTCTGGAGGATCCCAGCTTATCGGGATAAAGCCATCATTACCGCTCACAGCCACCAGATTCAACGGGGGAGCCTGTTCACCAATTACTGTAAAAGAGCCGTAAACTGAAGTGTTGTTGGTCTCGTCATGCTCGATAACTAGAGAGTCCGGATCAACCACAGAGACAAGATACCTGCTGCCTATATCAAAATAAGTGAATTTGTATCCTCCCTTAAATGACGCTGTTTCCCCGCTCTCAAGCGGAGGAACATCGAAAAGCACCACAGGCTGCAAAAGGGAATCCGGGTCTTCTGTTAAGAAATAAGCCAGCTGCGTAGCAGAGGAAGGCCCCTCTCCGTCATTGCTGACAATAACGCTGAAACCAACATTCTGTCCTACTTCGAAGGGAGGAGAAGCATCGGGAGAAGCAGTTGAAACTGTCAGATCGGGATATGCCAGAACAATAGTGAATTGACTTGAAACGTTATCAAGCCCTCTGTTACCTGCACCAGCAACCACATCAACTGTATGAGTACCCGGTTGGTCGGGACAGTGCAGTGTGAAATCCGCTGATGCACTTGAGCCCTTGTACAGAAGATTACCCATAAACGCAGGAACATTAACATCACCGGAGAAAATAGCCGGTGGACTGAGGGTTGCCCACGCACCGACTGCAACATAACCTCCGGAGTTTGTGATTGAAACAGGAATGGTGAGCTCTCCGCCTGGAGGTGCGTAGATGGTTGTATCACCGGGGAAAGTAACAGCAATTTCAGGATCTCTTGCAAAACGATATGCTGAAATGGCAAACTTCTGTTCCTCCGAAGGGTTGCCTGGATCAGCCCAAGCTGCACCGGTAACCCGCACAGTCCAGGCACCGGGAGTAGGAGATTCAACTACAACCCTCTCAACTGGACTCTGTGATGTTACTCCGGATGGCAACAGGTAATTATACTCTGTATTAGTGGGAGAGATCAGAGTGATATCAAGATCGACCTGAATACCCGGAAGCATTGACGGAACATCAGCATACCCAAGCCCCAGCGAAAGCCAGCTGGTGTAAGCTGGAACATACATGGTCCACTGTTTAAACCCCATTCCTTCTGTGATCGAAGAGTTTATCCACAGTAATCTGTCAACTTCCTCTGAAAAATATGTTCCTGGAAGATGGTAACCATCGAGAAGACCAAAACCGCTTTCTGTGGTTGCATAACCCGACAGAGGAGGCCCTGTATTGCTTTTAAGTGGTATGGCGCAGGCAGCCATTATGGCCATTGCGTCTTCCGGATTGAAAAGATCTCCGTACTTTTCCTCGCATATTGTCAGTGCCGATGAAACAAAAGCAGCAGCCATGCTGGTTCCTGTGAACCTTGTGTACGAAGGCTCTCCCGGCCATCTGTTAACAGGATCATCCAGCCACGAACCGCCGTAAAAGGCGTTTGTAGTAGCAACTCCATTCTGCATTGTTGTTTCAAAGAACTCTCCGCCTGGAGCAAGTATGTCCGGTTTAAGTCGTCCGTCTGCCGTTGGACCTCTTCCGCTGTACGAGGCAACAAGCATATTCCCGTTGTCGTCAGGCAGGAACGAAACAGCCCCCACTGTAATAGCATTTTTGGAAATCGCAGGAGATGGAATTGCACCAGGCACAGGGTTGTTGCCGGAACTGAATATGGAAATTCCTCCTTCTCTGGCGTGTATATCTACGATCTGGCAGAATGCGTCGTAAGAAGTTGAGCCGTCAAACCCCCATGAATTGTTTACTATGACACATCCGTTGGAAGAAAACTCAGTATAAAACCCGGCAAATTGCGCTGCAGTCATGGATTCCGGTCTCTGGATCACATACAACTGGGTGGCCGGGGCTCCTCCGCTTCCATTGTATTCACAGCCAAGATCAACATCTCCTCTTGAAGCAATAACACCGCAAACAGCAGTGCCGTGGCCATCAGGATCTGGAGGACCTGCCACAACAGCACCGTTCAAGTCCGGGTGATCAGACCAGACTCCTGTGTCAAGAACTCCTACAAGTACCCCTAAACCTGTGTAGTAAGTCCACAACTCTGGAAGCCCGGTAACCTCTCTGCTGTCGTCTGCCTGCGTGTTAAGTGCATGAGATCTGGCTGTCTGCGATCGGTCCGGTATAGCAGAAAGAACTCCCAGATCAACCGGCGATGGAACAGACCACCATTGATCAAGCATCTCTGTGCCGCTAGCAGGAGCATAACCGGGAGCCATGCGTACAAACCATCTTCCTGTCCAGAGACGATCTTCTGGAAGCACTGCATCACGCCAGGACCACTTCTTCATAGTTCTTACAAATCCTGATCCCCGAAGGGCAGAGAACTGTGTATTCTCCCCTGCAACTGCAACAAAACTTCCCGGATCGGGAGAAAACCCCACAGGCCACAATCCAGCTTGGTCAAGGACGGCAAGGTCGTATGGAGTTAAAGATCTGTAAACCTCAATTAGAACAAGATCTCCCAGTGTACCTGGAATTGAAGTGGCCAGAAGAGGGCCGGAACCGGTGTTCAAAGAAATATAGTGTGCATCAAGTTCCAAAAGCACAGTTTGTCGCTCCTGATCACTCATCATGGCCAGATCTTCAAGAGAGAACGTAGAGGACGATTCGATCAGGGGAAAATCTGCAGTGGAAAAGAGCACAAGCATAAACATTGACAACACAGTCATAGCCACTCCTATTTGTTGTTAATCGT
Source organism: Candidatus Sabulitectum sp. (assembly GCA_029934845.1). GTDB lineage: Bacteria > Fermentibacterota > Fermentibacteria > Fermentibacterales > JCC-6 > Sabulitectum. Next base: position 13,464 of record JAOZLN010000002.1, on the reverse strand, counting down.
ACAACTAGAGATACTATAAACTGTATTGGTGCGTCAACCGTTAAAAATGAACAAAGAAGCACATGAAGACAATTGACTGGCTATATACCGTGATAATCTTTAGTTAGGTCTTGCTATCTGCTGCCTGGATCTGGCTTTGAACGTATTTTCAAGAAGGTAGGCTATTGTAAGTGGTCCCACTCCCCCCGGAACAGGGGTAATTGCAGAACAGATCTGGCTCACATCGTGGTAGTCAACATCACCCACAAGCTTTCCACTGCTGTTCCTGTTCATTCCAACATCCACAACAACCGCACCCGGCTTAACCCAGTTCTTCTTGATCATCTCTGCTCTGCCGGCAGCAACCACAAGAATGTCTGCTCTTCGACACTGTTCAGCAAGATCAACAGTACGGCTGTGAGCCACAGTCACTGTACAGTTTTCTCTTAGAAGCAAAGCAGCCATGGGCTTGCCCACTATATTCGACCTGCCTACAATAAGAGCATTCTTGCCGGTCATGACTATGTGGTGGTGACGAAGAAGCCCTATTATTCCAGAGGGAGTACATGGAAAAAGACCATCTTCCCCCCTCCACAGTTTTCCTACATTAACAGGGTGAAAACCGTCAACATCCTTTTCCGGTAAAACTGCAGATGCAATTCGATCCACTGATATGTGATCAGGAAGAGGCAGCTGAACCAGTATTCCGTGAATATCACTGTCGGAGTTGAGTTCCTCTACCACTTTCAGAACATCAGCCTCGGAGGATTCAGCAGGCATTCTGACAACACTGCTGTTGAATCCAACCTTTTTACACGCCTTTTCTTTGGCACCTACATAAACTTTACTGGCTGGATCATCACCTACCATTACCACTGTAAGCCCGGGAGGAGACCCCTGAAGCAGGCTGACCCTTTCTTTTAAAGAAGATCTGACCACCCTGGCATACTTTCTTCCGGAAAGAACAAGCACGGTGTCATCCATGAATACATCTAGCCTTTCGTTATTTTCTCGATAAGAACCCAGGTCTGATGCTGTCTGTGACCTGTTTTTCTCTGGTATCCTTTTCGTCTCTTCCGCTTGAAGATCACAACTTTGGGGCCCTTTGTCTGCTCGACGATTTTTGCAACAACCTTGATACCGTCGATGAACGGATGCCCTACCACTACCTTATCGTCTTTAGCAACAAGAAGCACTTCCTCAAATACATGAGCAGCCCCCTCTTCGCCTGTAAGACGGGGAACCATCAACTTCATACCTTGCTCAACTTTGAACTGATATCCACCTGTTTTTATGATCGCGTACAAGCCTTACCTCCATTTATATTAATACATTATGCCAATAATACGTTTTCCAACCACCGAACGGGACTGCGCAAACTTATACTAATTAAGTCTATCAAGGTCAAGCTCTTGAATCAGATGAGTAGAGACCTGTGATCTCATCATGAGAATCCAGTGAAAATACCTTGAAATCCGCCTGTAAAAGCCTCTCGTCCTCGTGAACATGAACTGAAAGCTTATCACTTCTGGCTGTTAGGTACTCAAGCCGTCTGCCGTCGTCCTCCATAAGATACTTTGCTACAATAGGATTGATGGTTACAACCAGGCTATTATGCTTTTTCCCGTTGGCAGCCCTCTCCAGAAAACGCTCTATTCTTGTAAGAACGCTTACCGGTGTCTGTATCCTGCCTGTGCCTGAACAGTGCTCACACGGCACGGACATTGATTGAACAAGGCTTGGACGCACTCTTTTCCTGGTCATCTCCACAAGACCCATGGGACTTACCTGACAGGTTTTTGTAGGTGACCGGTCTCTGCCAAGTTCGCCTCTGAGACAATTTACGACTTTGTCCCGATGAGAAGAATTATCCATGTCTATGAAATCGATCACAATAATCCCGCCAAGGTCACGAAGACGTAACTGTCTGGCAACTTCTTTTGCAGCCTCCATATTTGTTTTGAAGATAGTATCTTCCTGCTTCTTGCGGCCGACGTACCTCTTGGTATTCACATCTATGGCAACAAGAGCCTCTGTATGATCAATAACTATTGACCCACCGCTTTTCAACAGAACTTCCCTGCGAACAAGCCCCGAGATCTCCTTTTCTATGCCGAAATGATCGAAGATAGGGGTCTTGCCTCTGTAATGCTTCACCCTGTTTGCCATACTGGGATCAAAGGCTTTCAGATACTTCCTGATCTGCTTTGCCACATCTCTTGAATCACTTACAATAGAGTTCATATCCGGAGTAACAAGATCCCGTACAGTCATGGTGATAAGATCGTGCTCCTGGTGCAGAAGAGAAGGCGCTTTTGCTTTCAGGGAAAGTGCACCGATCTCTTTCCATCTGTTAACTATTCTTTCCACATCAGTTCTGAAGCTCTCTTCGTCCTTATCAATACCGGCAGTTCTTGCAATAATGCCAAAACCTTCAGTTCTTACCTGTTGAGTGATCTTGCGAAGCCGGCCTCTTTCCTGGCGATCTGTTATCTTTCTGGAAACTCCTGCAACCGAATCACCGGGCATACTGACAACATAGCGTCCGGCAATACTGATCCTGGTGCTGACCCTGGCTCCCTTTGTTCCTATAGGCTCTTTTGTAACCTGAACAAGGATCCTTTTGCCTTTTTCCAGTACCTTCTCAATTGGCCTTCTGGTCTCGTCCGACCGTGGCGGAGTTCCTTCCACAAGAGCTCTGGCAAAGTTTTTTTCATCAACAAGTTTTTCCCGCACATCGGACACATGGAGAAAAGCGCTTCTCTCCAGCCCGATGTCTATGAATGCAGCCTGCATTCCAGGCAGCACTGCGTTGATCCTGCCCAGATAGATGTTACCGACAATTCGCTTATCGTCAACCATTTCAACGATGAGCTCCATAAGTCTGCCGTCTTCCACAACAGCAATTCGAGTGACTTCAGGATGCCGGTTGACAATAAAATCAACCTTCATTTCTTCTTCTCCTTAAGTTACAGCCAATAGCGGAACAAGTTGCCCCGCTTGATCTGCAACAAGAATGTTACTTCTTACAATAGATTCCCATTTCACGCCAGCAGCCTCCATTATTTTGTCGGGCCTGGAAGCTCCATCTTTCGGATCGGAAATCATTCTTACTTTATCAATATCAAAAACTGAAAATGATGAAACAAGTTCATTATTTCTCAGATAGTCTATAAGTCTGTCAGCATTATCAATTCCATGGATAATATACTCTGCTGCGGTGGACAATGCCCCTGGCGATCTGTACTTGCCTGAAAGTTTCTTCGAAGCGGTAATTCTGAAACCGGAGGGAAGAACAGAAGAAATTGATTTTAGAACATCGTGAAGTTCTACAGATTCTGTCAACTGAAAATCCAGGTATTCACTTTCACTACCCATGCCAAGAGGTATCGGCTGGGAAAAAACCAGTTTCATTCTTCTTGCAAAACCGGAACTGTAATACACAGGAAGACCGCTTCGTCTCAGTGCTCTTGTCCACATTCTTACCATATCCAGATGGGATGTAAATCGGGCCAGACCAGTTTTTGAAAACCTGAGACGAACTCTTTCCACAGGCGGTTCACCTAAAGGAAGAGGGTTAGCATCACCGCTGACGATCATATCAGGAAAGGGAAGCACAACCCCATTGCAGCCACCGCAATCACTGCAACCGGCTTCTCTGCAGTCTGGAAGAATTTCCTCTTTGAAAGAACGCTTATACTCCTGGATCAACCATTCCCTCTTTACGCCTGTATCGATAAAACTCCATGGAAGAGGATCATCCAGAGCAAATCCGGCAGGCTGTTCCACTGCGATCAGTTCCTTCCATACATCCCAGCGGAAAAGATCGCTCCAGCCATCAAAGACTGCTCCATTCCGATAAGCCTTTTCTAGAATATCAGGCGAGTTTTCCCCTCCGGTACAAAGGTAATACTCTACTGCAGAAACTCTTGGATCATTCCATGCCACTCTGGCTCTTCTACAGTTCGTTCTTACAAGCTGAATTCGTCTCCACAGTTCATCATGGTCCGGTTGCCTGCACCATTGAAAAGGTGTATGCGGTTTGGGAACAAAAGGAGAGATAGCAGCAGTAACCTTTCTTTTGTTTCCCATGATTTTTGCTACTGCATCAGCCAGAGATGCTATTGCAAGAACATCCTCATCAGTTTCCCCGGGAAGCCCCACCATGAAATAAAGTTTTATCCCCCGGGCACCCATGCGTGCTGCAGTTTCCACCGCCATAATTATCTCGTCATGAGAGAGCGGCTTATTAATGATTCTTCTCATCCGTTCACTGCCTGCTTCCGGAGCCATGGTAACGCTGCCTTTGAAGAATCTTTTACCGCGAAGCCCTGGAAGAGTATCCGGTCTGAGAGATGGCTGGGAAATACGGACATGCATACTGCCCTCAATTTCATCAAATCCCCTGATAAGTCTGTTCAATCTTGAATAGTCACTGAAGGAAAGGGACAACACACCTGCCTGTTCCCATCCCGTGCTTTTCACCGAATCAGTGATGAGTTTTACAATGTCCTCAGGTGATCTTTCTCTTACAGGCCTTGATAGCTGTGAAGCCTGACAAAATCTGCATCCACGGGTACAACCCCTGGAAATTTCAACTACTGTTCTGTCATGGGCAACTGTGGCCATGGGAACGATCTGATCAACAGGGGCATCCTTGATGTTAAGTTCTTCAGCAACAGCCCAGCGAACAGACTGACCGGTATGAAGACTGGGGACCAGTACCGACGGAAGATCAGCAGCTCTTGCAAGTTTCTCATCCCTGTCCAGATCGGAACACAAAATTTTCATCAGAGGAAGAAGCCCTGCTTCTGCTTCACCAAGAAAGAAAACATCCACAAAAGGCATGAGAGGAACAGGATTAGCCAACCCGCCGCCGCCTGCCAGAATAACAGGATCACTCTGATCACGGTTCTTAGAGCGAAGTTCGATTTTCATTAGATCCAGCAGAGAAAGAACATTGGTATAGAGAATTTCCGTAGATATCCCGAATCCTACAACCTTGCTTTCGCAGATGGGATCTCCCGATTCCAGATCAAGCCACTGCAAATCTCTTTCCTTCATTATTCTGTGCATATCAGCTGCAGGATGAAAACCGCGCCTTACTGTGTAAAGCCCTGTTTCCAACAGCAGGTGGTGAACAACTCTAAGCCCGAAGTTCGACGCTCCAAGTTCGTAGGTATCAGGATACACCAGAGTAACTCTGGGCCCCGAAGCTTCCTGGAAAACATTGTACTCCAGCCCCACATACTGCTGAGGTCGCTCAACTTCTTTTAACGCATCAAAAATGCTGCTGGTCTTCAGGTCCAGAAAGCAACCTCCTGAGAAACCGGGTTGCTAAGCAAGCCCCCTGCTCTTGTATTGCTCACAGACAGATCAAGAGCCATCTTTTTTACTAGAGCCTCATCAGTATCCTTCAGATACCCCAGTCTCCATAAAACACTGTAACGCAAAGAATCAACAGGGAATCCTCTGCGTTTAAGAAGTGAGGTCCAGTTCTTGCTTACGCTGTCTGCATGATCTCTTACAACAATACCAGCCCATTGCAACTCAGGGTCTTCCCCTTCAAAAAGTACATCTTTCCCGGTAAAGAACCAGGACTGCTTATTCGGGTTCACAATGTCTGTAAAATGACCTACCAGCTCTGAAACAATCTTTTCCCCTCCACTGGAAAGTTCAAAATCCCACAGTTCAGACCTCTGAAGCTTGATAGGGGGAAGTTGAAGTCTCATTGCTTTTATGGCATTAAGAGCCGTTACCGCCTGGGGATCAGGTGTTCTCAACCTTACTGCGATCTGAATGCTCTCCATTATTCCACCCCCAGGTATTTAGCAAGACTCTTAAAAATAACTGCTCCGGGTCCTGGCAGCTCCTCGAGCTCTTTAAGGGATGAGTTCCTTCTTCTGTCCCCCCATGGTCCCCCGATATCAGGTGGGACCTGCCAGAGATGAAAGCTTCGCTCTGGATGGGGCATCATAGCAAGTACATTACCCTCAGCGTTCATAAGAGCAGCAATATCAAGGGCAGAACCGTTGGGATTCTCCGGCCAGCCACTGGAGGCCGAACCGTTTTCTTTACAGTACTTAAGCCCTATATGACTTTTTACTCTGTCCATATCTTCTTCCCGGAAAACAAACCTTCCCTCTGCATGAGCAATTGGCAGAGGAAATGATTCCTGATCCACAGAGCACAGCCATGGACACCTCTCAATTGCTTCAGGGGAGGCTTTAAGGTGAACCCAACCAGACAAATAACCACTTCTACCAGGTGCAAGGTTGCCTGCAAGGGCACCCTGTACTGACCCTGGTTTCCAGCCTGGAACCAGACCGCTTTCCAGAAGCACCTGAGCACCATTGCATATACCAAGAACCGGCTTGCCGTTAATAGCTTCTTCAAAAACAAGATCCATAATACTTTCACGGGCGGCAACAACACCTGCTCTGATCCTGTCCTGAAAAGAGAACCCTCCAGGAAGAACATAGGCATCAGCTCTGTTGTCTGAAAGTCTTTCAATATCGTTCCAATTATAAATCCGGGTATCAATTCCGGAGTACCTGAGAACTCTTGCAGTCTCAAACTCACAGTTGGAACCCGGGAATCTGATCACAGCAGCACTAGACATCAGATGCCCTCCTCTCGCCATATAACTGAAGCCAGTTTATCTGACCACTGGTTTCTCAATTCATCCAGATCAACCGACCATCCATTACCGGAAACCAAACATCCTTTGCAAACTTTTCCAGCCACTGAAACAAATTCCGGAAGAGTGACATCTTCAACAAAACGGGGATCAACTTCCATGAGGTATCCAGGTGTCTCAGAAAACAGGGTAACGGGATTTGAATCAAGAGAAAAGTTGATACCAAGCTTCCTGCTGGCAAAAGCCATCTCTGCACCTGCAACAGCAAGACCTCCTCCACTTATATCGTGGACAGAATACGCCCTCTTGTCATGAATAACTCCCAGCACCCAGTCAGCCATCTTCTTTTCCAGAGAACCCTTAAAAGCCGGGACAGTGCCACCGTGGTGACCCAGGCAGGTTCGGTAAAACAGGCTTCCCCCCAGCTCATCTTTTCTTGTTCCAACCAGAAGAACGATATTCCCTTCCTGCCTCAGCACCATATCTGTTGCTTTTCTGTGATCATGGATCTTGCCAAAAACCGCAACAATGGGAGAGGGTGGAATAGCCTTGCCTCCAGTGGACTGATTGTAGAAACTCACATTTCCTGAAACAATGGGCAGTGGATAATCACCCCCACTGAACCCAAGAGCATTGCACGATTCAGCAATGCCTGCCACAGATTGCTTAAACTGCCAGAAGGCTTCCGGTTCCTCGGGGTTCCCAAAATTCAAACAATCAGTGGCACATATGGGGGTTGCTCCTGTGGCCACAACATTTCGAACAGCCTCACCCACTGCATGAGCTCCACCAAGAAAAGGATCAAGTTCACCATACCACGGGTTTCCGTCACCACTTACCGCAAGCCCGGCACGGGAACCATGAACAGGGACAGAAACACATGAATCTGCCTCTCCCGGTCTAAGCCTTGTAACTCCCTGCACCTCGGAATCGTAATAAGACCAGATATGCTGCCTGCTGCATCCTGATATAGAAGTCAGGATCTTTGCCAGGTCTTTTGAAGGGTCGCATGGCCTTTCCACTGGCTCGGGGGCTTTGCTGTTTACCGGGCGCTCTTCCCTTTGGTACACAACACCCTCAGTAATGTAATTGATAGGGGTTTCTGCGGCGCTTTCTCCGCGACAGATCACATTGTATACAGGTTTGGAAGTGAATTTTCCAATAACAGCCGCTCTGCAGTGTGGGAAAAGCCTGGGTAACTCGAATTCTTCGTTGTATACAGCAAGAATTTCATCAGCCACCGAAGCCGGTACTGCCAGCCCATATCTTTCCTGGGTCTCGCTGCAGGCAATAACTTCAGGAGGAAGATTCTCTATTGAAACCGGAACAGAATCAAGATCCACATCAATTCCAAGACCTCCATGAGCAGCCAGTTCACTGGTAACACAAGCAATACCACCGGCACCAAGGTCCTTGAATCCAAATTTAACACCCTTTTCAAACAGCATATCAAGCACTGCCTGGTTGGCCTCTGAAAGAACTCTTTTAAGAAAAGGATCAGCCACTTGAACAGATCCCATTCCAAGTTCGCCATCCAGGTCTGCACTTGCAAAAGTAGCTCCGCCAAACCCGGTATAATCAGTTGGTTTGCCTGTAAGAATAAGAACATAAGGCTCTTTGTGAGCTTCCCGGGGAACAAAACTGTGAACGACCCTGTCATGGGGAACAACTCCGAATGCAACAACATTAACAAGACAGTTATCATCGTAGCCGGGATGGAATTCGGTGTCACCGCCCATATTGGGAACACCAAGAGCATTGCCGTACTTCCATATACCCTCGACAACTCCCCTGACAATTCCTCGTGTTGTCTCGCCTTTGCTGCCCTCCGGGTTGCCAAAACGAAGAAGATCCATTGAGCCTGTTACCCTTGCGCCCATACAGTAAACATCTCTGACAATGCCGCCTATACCCGTGGCAGCCCCTTCAACTGGAAGAACCTGCGAAGGATGATTATGACTTTCATGAGCAACTACAAGATCCCACTCAACACCGTCATGAAGACAAAAACTGACCACACCGGCATCCTCTCCAGGACCAATAACAACCCCTGGTGAATCGGTGGGCAAAGTTTTCAGCACGGGCTTGGAACTCTTGTATGAGCAGTGCTCACTCCACATGGTATCAAACAGATGGAACTCAAGTGGAGTTGGCATTCTATCCACATATCCTGTCAGCTTTTCAGCCTCTTCAAGAGTCATTGCCAGACCGCGGGAGGATACTTCGCTCTTCAGCTCTTCTCTGCTTGGTTTCTTTGACATTCTACCTTCCCAATCGTTTATATCTCGTAGTAACCTTCGAATTCCATTGTTTCCTGTGACTTCAATCTATCGAGCAGACCCATAGCATCCTGCCGGACGCCCCCTTCTATAACGATACTTCTAATTCGAACAGAGCCCACATGAGTTCCGTTGTCGCTTTTGAGTATGGGAAGTTCTCCTCCAAGCTTTCCGGTTACAGATCTGGCTCCATCTGCGTCAGTTCCTGGAAGAAGAAGAACAATTGTACCCTGCCCTGTTCTTATTCCAAGATCAATGTTGCGAAGAGATGAAAAAAGATATTTAGCAGCAACACCCATTGTCTCACGGCTTGTAGTACTGTCTTCCTCTGCTGCTGATTCAACCTGAAGTTCTACTACCGCAAGAGAACTGCCAAATCTTTCAACACGCTCAAGCTCATTCTCCAGAACAGCCTCCAGCGAAAGTTTTCTCATGAAGCCTGTCTCAGGATCCAGATTTGAAGAGCTTCCAAATCGTTCAAGAAGCCGTACATTCTCAAGAGCAGCAGCGCCAACAGCAGCAAGAGCCCTGAGAGTTTCTCTTCTCATTGCACCCGTACCCTCAAACGCTCCTGCAGTTATAACTCCGTAGAGAACACCTTCCACCTGCATGGGAGCAGCATAATCCGGCTTAAATCCAGGGATATCACTCATGATCATATTTCTTCTGACCAGAACGCTTTCCTTATCGAGTTCGCCTCTGAACAAAAGTCTTCCAGTTTCCGCAGCAAGACCCACAAATCCGTCACCAAGACCAAGATTCATGTGTTCTCCCACGGTGTCCGAAAGTCCTGTAGAGGCAGAAAGCCCAAGCCTGGCCCCTGTTCTGTCTGCAAGAAAAACTGCTGATTCACCAGCCTTCAACAGATTCTGACAAGCTCTGTTGATGTAATCCACAACCTCATCACTGTTTTTGCCTGTGAATATCATTTTCACCAGGTCAGGAAACAATTGGATCAGATCACTTCCCGCCTGCTGTCCTTTCGCGTACTCCTGCTCTATCAATCTCAGTTTTGAGACCTCCGCTGTAGCTCTTCTTACAGACCTTGTTAGAATAGCCGCAGATTCTGATGCAGCTTTCTCTTTATTGCGCATCAAATTCCAGCATATGGCGTACACAACAACGGCCCCCACCAGAAGCCCGGTAATAAGTCCTGCAATCATAACTCCCCCTTCCTACAGCACTGGAACATCAACTAAGCCCAAGCCTGCCCAGAATATATTCCTCGTTCCGCAGATGATTGTCTATGGTACAGATATTACTAAGTTCTTCTTCAGGAACAACCCCTGTTACTTCTGCCTGCGCAACAGCAGCCTCTGCAAAAGAATTGCCACTTTCCATAGCGTCCATTGCAATCTTCTGAACAAGGGCATAGGACTCTTCTCGAGTAAGTCCATGCCGGACCATTGCAAGCATTATTGACTGTGAGAAATATCGGTCTCCAGCTCTTTCAACATTGGTGGCCACAGCACTTTCCATTACCCTCAACCCTGAAGCAAGATCCGCTGCTTTGCGAAGACCGTAAAGAGCAACACCACAGGCATCCGGGAAAATAAATCTTTCGGCTGCTGAGTGACTGATATCTCTTTCATGCCATAAAGCGGTATTTTCCAGCCCGACCTGAAGATAACCTCTTAGAAGCCTGGCAAGACCGCAAAGCCTCTCTCCCACAATGGGATTACGCTTGTGAGGCATGGCGCTGGATCCTTTCTGACCCTTGCCGAACCGTTCCTCGACTTCGCCTACCTCTGTTCTCTGCAGGTGTCTGCATTCTGTAGCAAATCTTTCCATGGCACCGCCAATAGCTGCAAGGGCATAAAGAAACTGGGCATGTCTGTCTCTTGCTACCACCTGCGTAGGCACTTCCTCCACTCCCAGGTTCAACTTCTCACAGACAAATTCTTCAACTGAAGGATCAAGATATGCATAAGTGCCCACCGCGCCTGAAATTGTTCCAACGCAGGAAGAATCCAGACCGTCTTCAAGTCTCTTCATGCACCTCAGATACTCCGCATAGTGCCCGGCAAATTTCAGTGCCATTGTTGTTGGTTCAGCATTCATACCATGGGTTCTCCCCATGCAGACAATACCCTTTGACCTGCGAACAAGCCCTGCCAGAGCCTCGCCGTAGTTCTTAAGAGCATCTTTTATTAGAACACCGGAATCGCGTATCTGCATGGCCATACAGGTATCAAGAATATCACTGGAAGTCATGCCGTAGTGAATATGACGACTCTCAAGCCCAAGAGATTCTGACACAGAAGTAAGAAACGCTATTACATCATGATGGGTAACTGCTTCGATCTCATCCACTCTTTCTTTGTTGAAAGAAGCATTGCGCTGGATCTTCTCAAGGTCTTCCAGTGGAACCAGACCGGCTCTATGCCTGGCCTCCACTGCAAGGATCTCAATTTCAAGCCATCTGGAATACCTTGCCTCCGTTGTCCATATATCTGTCATTTCCGGTATTGCGTATCTATCGATCATGATATCTCCTAAGCTATTGCGGCATTACTGCACCGGAGGTAAGCCCGGCATATATCCAGGCAAACAGTGATTTTTCAGGAACATAAATTCTGTACCAGTCTGTTGCTTCCCCTGTAACCATAAGGCTGTCTCCGGCTTGAGCAGAGCCCACCACCGCGTACTGGGTTCCAGGGCCCTGCCTAAGGTTTACAACCCTTCCTGTAACAACAACAGCCTGAAAGGGATTGGGAAGGGGATTGGCAATTGGCTCCGGAGCAGACTCTCCGGTGGACAATTCAGTGCTGCACCCAGCAAGTAGAATTGATATGGAAAATAGTACCGTAACTGATCTCATATAAAACCCTCTCAAATACTGCATAGCAGAAATGGTAAAAGACCTGCAATGGCCAGACTGCCGTCAGAGATGACTCTTACAGACAATTCCGACGGGAATGCCTCTTTCTCCAGACGGAAATATGCCAGAATAAGAAGAGCAGGCGCAATCAGGAAACCAAGAGCACAAACGGGAAACTTGCCTGAGAGAACAGCACTCAACTGCACCACTCCACCGGCAGCAGCGCTTGCCAGCAGGATCTTTCTGCACCGAACGGCTCCAAGGTGCAACGGAAGAGTGTCCATGCCAAGAAGTGCGTCTCCCTGAAGATCCACAAGATCAAGAAAAAGAGATCTGCTGAAAAAGAGGAATGCCAGAGATGCCGGCCAGATCAACAATCTCAAGCTTAGATCAAGACCTGCAAGGTACACTGCAGGAAGAATACAGACAAGAAAACTCCATGCCAGAGTAAACATTATCTCCCTGGAACCTGGTATTCTGCGAAGCAGATCAAAGAAATTGTTCTTTTTTAAAAGTGGCAGAGCATAGAGAAAACAGAAAAGGGTAGCCACAGAGGTCCAGAGAAGCCATGCAGTACCAAGTGAGAATGAAAGAATCACAGCGCCTATAAAGCTCAGTAATGCAATCAAAAGCATGATCCTCTGGTGTGTCTGGAAGAATTCCTGTCTTTTCTGGCTTGTCAAGTTAACCTGCCTGCACTCAAGAATCGCAGTGAAATTGGTGAAGGACCACAGAAGAAGCCCTGCTGCAAGCCCTGCTGTGACCCATCCTGTTCCACCAAGAGTCTCACCCTGTGCAAGGGCGATCAACATGGCGATAATGGGAATATGTATTCCGCTGAATATCAGACTTCGGAATATTTTGCGTATCCAGCCGGCACCTGTGGATTCTCCCTGGATCTCCAGGAGGCGCTCGCGAACTTTTCTTATACTCCACCCTGGAGTGGAGGCACCGGCAGACAAAAGAACCCTTTTGTACTGCCCCAGAGATTCTGCATCCAGCTCTGTATGCGATTCTATTTTAAAAACAGGCAGGCCGGTTTCGCCTGCAATAGATGCAAGTCTTGCGGTATTTGCGCTGTGTCTTCCTCCAACAACAACAACAGCATCAACTCTGCCCAGAAGCTCTCTTAACTCTTTCTGGCGCCTGGCTGTTGAATCACAGATAGTGTTCGCAAATTCAATGGTCTGCCATCTTTTTTTCAAGATTGACAGAACCTCCAGGAATTCCTGGCTGTTCTGTGTGGTCTGAGAGAGCAGAAACGGTTTCTTCAGCTCGGGAAGAGAGTTTACATCATCAACAGTGGAAACTACTCTACCGGAAGAACCGGCAGAAGAGAGAATGGCCTTTACCTCATGGTGACCAGAGTCACCAAAGATTATTACATCATATCCCAGCTTTGACATTCTTGTTGCAATAGCAAGAGCTCTTCCAACCCGGGGACAGGTAAGATCTTTCAGATGAAGAGGAAGCTTTCTCAGACGATCTCTTTCTTCCACGGTAACCCCGTGGGTTCGAAGAAATAAAGTGCCCCCACTCAGATCCCATGGCGCGTGGGATGTTCCCACGCCTCTGTCCTTCAATGCTTCTATTACCTGAGGATTGTGCACAAGCGGGCCGAAAACGCGAAAGGGGCCTTCACCCCTCTTTATCTCTGTCACAACACTGTCAACCGCTCGACGGACTCCCCAGCAGAAACCTGCAGTCTTTGCCACTATTACACTCATAGGGCAAAGATACAAAAA